>CALHRQ010000322.1 GCA_938038175.1 uncultured Granulosicoccaceae bacterium
GGTGCTTATGGCACCGTTATTATGGATCGGGAACAGCCAGAACGTCTAATCGTAGCTCGCTCTGGCAGCCCGCTAGTAATTGGCTACGGTGTTGGTGAGCATTTCATTGCATCAGATCAACTGGCGCTTCTGCCAGTAACGCGAAAATTTGCTTTTTTAGAAGAAGGTGATGTAGCTGAGATTACGCGCGAATCAGTCTCTATCGTTGATGTTAATGGAAACCCTGTTGAGCGCACTGTTGAAGAGTCTCACCTGACTAATGATGCCAGCGACAAAGGTCATTATCGCCACTACATGCAAAAAGAAATCTACGAACAGCCAGTTGCTATTCAACGCACTCTGGATGGTCGCTTGGAAAAAGGTCTCGTACTTGACTCTGCATTTGGTGAAAACGCGAAAGAGCTGCTTGCAAAAGTTGAGCATGTTCAAATCATTGCCTGTGGTACCAGTTACCATGCTGGTATGACTGCACGCTACTGGCTTGAAGATTTTGGTGGAGTATCGTGTAACGTAGAAATAGCGTCCGAATATCGATACCGCAATTCTCATGTACATAAAAATAGTTTGCTTGTGACGATATCACAATCTGGTGAAACCGCTGACACTTTGGCTGCCCTAAGGCTTGCCAAAGAACAAGGTTACATGACGAGCCTCACCATCTGCAACGTACCAGGTTCTTCTATGGTCCGAGAGTCTGATATGCACTACATGATGAAAGCAGGGGCTGAGATTGGTGTTGCCTCTACCAAAGCATTCACAGTGCAGCTATGTGGTTTGTTGATGCTGGCTGGTGCCATCGGTCAACATAATGGTATGAGCAAAGAAAAATCGACGGCTCTTACAACTTCATTGCAAAGCTTGCCTGCCAAGCTCGAACAAGTACTGGCTATGGACGAACCTATACAGGCGTTGGCGGAAGATTTTGCAGATAAGCACCATAGCCTTTTCCTGGGGCGTGGCGATCAATATCCGATTGCTATGGAAGGAGCGCTAAAGCTAAAAGAAATTTCGTATATACATGCTGAAGCCTACGCTGCAGGCGAATTAAAGCATGGTCCTTTAGCGCTCATTGATGCCGACATGCCTGTTATTGTTGTTGCCCCTAAGAACGAGCTTGTTGAAAAACTGAAATCGAACGTTGAAGAAGTCCGTGCTCGTGGTGGATTGATGTATGTATTCGCTGATAAGGATGCAAAATTTAAAAGTGACGATACAATGAAGGTACTCGAAGTGCCTGTGTGTGACGAGATCATTGCTCCTATTGTTTATACAATACCGTTACAGCTATTGTCGTATCATGTGGCAATAATCAAAGGTACTGATGTAGATCAGCCAAGGAATCTGGCAAAATCTGTAACGGTTGAATAACAGCGGCGTTCCATCAGCAGGTAGCGTTGACACCAACGCTACTTTACATTCCCTTTCTATGGTTTTTGAATTTTTAGTTACCTTACTTTTTTAGTTACCTTACTATTGTGTAGCGGATGCGACTGCAGCTGCCAACTCTATCTGTTCATCGCAGCCAGAAGGGCAAAGCTTTGTTAATGTGTTTAGATTTATCTGAGCCTTGTCCATCAGCCCAAGTGTTATAAAAAGTTCGCCTTGGTATTCAAGTGCGCCTTTGTGCTTTGGTTCGATTTCAAGTGCTGTTTCATAAGCTGCAGCAGCCAGGCCAAGTTGGCCACTTTTTCTCGCCGAAAAGCCAATCAGGTTCCATACTTCAGCGTCATCATCAGACTCGCCTTCATCAATGATACCTTGGAGTTTTTTTAATGCAGCTTTGTACTTTTCTTTATATACAAGTCTTTTAGCACTTTTGAATTCTTTGGCTGCATTGTATGTTGGCTCTTCGTTACCAGCGGCATAGGCCAGGTTAATACCTGAGTTGCTGAAACCAACAAGACTGAAAGTGAGTATGATGGCTGTGATGTGGTGGACCATGTAAAAGCCTCGTCTGGAGTGATTAAATACTGTTAGTTTGCAAAGCAATTGACTAATATACCGTATGAAGGTTTCACTCAACATACGCGCCAGCCTGTACATGATGCTATCTATGCTGGGTTTTGTGTGTAACGACCTTATCATCAAATCCCTTGATGGCCGTATTCCCAACTCTCAGGTAATGTTACTACGTGGACTGTTTCTCGCTTTTTTAATTTTTGCTTTGGCCTGGCAACAGGGTGTTCTGAAGAAGTGGCGTACTATGCTGAAGCGTCAAGTAATGCTGCGCTCATTGCTGGAAGCTCTGGCAACTGTGTTTTTTCTGGCGGCTCTGGTAAAGATGCCCTATGCCAATATCGCAGCGATTCTAATGTTTTTACCCTTGGCAGTCACCATTGGTGCTGCTCTGGTTCTCAATGAGCCTATTGGCTGGAGGCGCTGGCTGGCTATTGTAGTAGGGCTGGGTGGTGTCATGTTGATTATCCGGCCTGGTGTTGCTGACTTTAATGTAGCATCCATTTTTATACTGATCTCGGTCGTGTTCGCTGCCATGCGCGACTTAACCACCAGAACACTGCCCGAAGAGCTTCCCACCTTGCTTGTGGCGGCCAATGCCGCAATTACAATATCAACACTGGGTTTAGTTTTGACGATATTACAAGGTAGCTGGTTATTCCCTTCAACAACGCAGTGGGCATCCCTTGGAAGTGCTGCTTTCTTTCTGTTCTTTGGCTATCACTTTGTGATTTTGTCTATGCGAACCGGTGAGGTGGCATATGTTGTCCCGTTTCGATACAGCGTTATGTTATGGGCAATATTGCTTGGGTTTCTCTTTTTTGGAGAACTACCAGATTGGCAAACACTGGTTGGGTCAGCGGTGGTTATTACGATGGGGTTATATACACTTTATCGCGAACTTAAACTCGCACGCTTTCAGTCATGATTTCTGACTACTAAGCTTTCTCCACTACCTAACTATTGCCCATTGTTTGTCTCGTAATGGTTGTAGTGCAAAGTTCACCGTATTGTCTGGTCGTTTTCATCTTTGTCAGCTGGATGAATTGTCTCGTCAGACTCTTTAAGCGACTCATTGTAAGCATCGTCAGCGGCTTCCAATGCAACCTCGGTACCCACAGCACTGGTGCGACTGGTTAATATCACGTGTGGTGCACTGTCTTCTGGATCAATATTGTATGCACGCTGTGTCAATCTGTAGATGCCGTAGATGCAGATTGTTGCCATTAGCACAGCGATGGTGATAAAAAACCAATGAATACCAAAACGCTCCATAACATAGCCAACCACTATAGGACCACTCATCGCACCCAGTCCGTTGATAAATAACAAACCGCCTGATGCCGCAGGCATTTGGTCATTATCCAGATAGTCGTTCATATATGCCAAAAACAAAGAATAGAGGGGATTAGATGTTCCGCCGATAATCAGCGCCAGTATTATCAGGGTGATAAAGTTGCTGCCCACATAAAGAGCGATGGTTGCAGCGGCAGCACCCATGCCGGCGATGACGATAATAAGGTAGCGACGATCATAACGATCAGATAACCACCCGATCGGGTACTGGAAAATTAAGCCTCCCAAAAAAATCGCGGTGATGAAGTAGGATACCTCTGCAATGCTAAGCCCGCGCTGCGTCGCATAAACCGGAGCCATTCCAAATAGGGTCGCAAAGATACCGCCTAACAATAAGGTTCCAAAGCAGGCCAATGGGGAGGCATCGATCAGTTCGCGAATCGACATTGCCTTAGAGGTTTGATATACCGGGGCTGGTGACGAAGACAGCAAGATTGGTGCAAATGAGATTGATACCAGCACGGTGATCAACACAAAGAGTTCATAGCCAGCGGGGTCGGCTACATTCAACAGTAGCTGGCCCAGTACAATGCCGCTCATTTGTACAATTAAATACATTGAAAGCGCCTTGCCACGGTTGCGGTTATCTGTTGAATCGTTTAACCAGCTCTCGGCCACAACATAGATGCCGGAAAAGCAGAACCCAACCAGTATTCTGAGCAGTAACCAGGCAAGTGGGTGTAAAACAGCGGCATAGAGAATGAATGCTGCAGACACTAAAGACCCAAAAGCTGCAAACACCCGAACGTGGCCTACCCGTTTGAGTAATACAGGGGTTAATTGTGAACCACCGAGAAAGCCAATAAAGTAACCCGACATGATGTAACCCATGGTTGAAGGTTCAATCATCTCAATTGAGCCGCGAACACCAAGCAGGGTTCCCTGTAGCCCGTTGCCAATCATCAGCAGTAGCATGCCAAGCATGAGTGGCCAGGTATTTCTAAGCACACTGATCATATGCGGGCTTCATTAAACGGTGGGTTTGAGTACATCTTTTAGTGCAATACTGCGTCCTGCAAACGGTTCGATTAGGCAAGTGTCGCATTGGGAACAAAGCAATGATTATAATGGTCTAACGCTTATCAAAGGCGTCCGAGCAGAATATTTACTATGTCGCGCACCATAAATTTTTATCACTTTCTTATCTCCCCTTGGGCATATCTGGCAATTGATCGGTTTAACGAAATCTGCTCAAAACATGATGTCAAAGTGCTTTATAAGCCAATCGACGTTATGGGAACATTTGAAAATATGGGTGGTGTGCCACCAATGAAAAGGCATCCTTCGCGCCAACGTTTCCGCATGGATGAGATGAAACGATGGTCTGCGTATCTTAATAAGCCTATTAATCTTAACCCTGCGCACTTCCCCGTGCCTACAGCGGTGGCATCGCAGATGGTGTACGCTTCAGGTGGTGCAGAGGGTGATCCCAACGCCGGTAAATTAAGTGATGCCATATTGAAGGCATGCTGGCTCGAAGAAAAAGATGTATCTGATGAAGCAACGTTGGTAGCGATAGCCGACGCGCTAAGTCTGGATGGGGCTGCGCTGCTCAAAAAAGCCAAAGACCCTGCTATGGAGGCTTTGTTCATGGCCACCACCGAAGAGGCGCATAACAGAGATGTATTTGGCTCGCCTACCTATGAGCTCGACGGCGAATTGTTCTGGGGCCAGGATAGGCTGGATTTTCTGGAACGGGCGCTGGCTTGAATAACTGCTTTTGGCGCTGAGCTTTCCTCGTACAAGAGCAGAATTTGATACCAGTTGAATGCTCACAGAACCATGGCCTGGATTGGCTAAATCATGGCAACTGTTTCACAATAATATTAGTGCCATAGAGCAGCTTTGATGTTCTCTGCTGACGGTCTATCGTTCAATGAATTTCAACCGTAAAAAGTTGATTATGTACTGTGTTACTGTTTTGTGACCTGGTACGTAACCTCGCCCACTCTTCATATTTACTGCTAAAGGCGTAGCGGTTTTAACTCAAAGCTGTACTTTTCCGCGCTGTAGCTCCCGAAAAAATTGGGCGTTATTTCAATTTCTTATACCTTCGCTCAGCTGGTTAACGCTGGTTTACACACCAAAGTAGCTGTGATCCTGCAAGCAATTGTGTTTTTAACACTGTCCTGCTCTTTTTGTATTTTAGATTCGTTCGTTTCAAGCGATATACGGGATGGGACCACATTCTGACTCACTGGTGGTTGTGAAGGGTTGAGTCGGCTGCAAGTGGTACAACGATGTAAAAGTCGACTCAAAAATCTAAATAGTACTGAGGGTATTACTCAAATGAAAATTAATAAGTTTGGCGCTCTGGCGTCAGTTGCAGTACTGCTGTCGGTTACGGCCTGTAGCAGCACCGGCGAAAAGGCTGTCGTCGCAGAAGTAGACCAAAACGCAGAACTTCTGCGCCAATTGGAAGCTCGTCAAGCCGCTTTGTCTTCTAAAGAAGCTGCTCTTAAGTCTCGTGAAGCAGCATTCGCAAGCCGCGCATCTGCACAGCCTGTTTCTGCAGGTGGTTCAGAGCTTCTTCCTCCTAATGCTCAAGCTGGTCAGTGCTTCACTCGTGTATGGATGCCACCTGAGTACAAGAACGTTTCTGCTCAAAAATTGGTTAGTGAAGCTGGTGAGCGAATCCAGGTTATCCCTGCTAAGTATGGCAAGGTTCAGAAGCGTATTCTTGTTCAAGAAGCTTCTACTAAGCTGGTCACTGTTCCTGCTACATACCGCACTGTCACAGAGCGTGTATTGGTTCAACCTGCTCGCACAGTAACTGAAACGGTACCTCCTGTATACGAAACTGTATCAGAGCGAATTCTGGAAAAAGCTGCTCACACTACCTGGAGAAAAGGCACAGGCCCAATCCAGCGTATTGATGAGTCAACTGGTGAGATCATGTGTTTGGTAGAAGTACCTGCTACATACAAGACGGTAACCAAACAAGTTCTGAAGACTCCAGCGTCTACACGTAGCCGTGAGCTTCCTGCTCAGTATGAGACAGTAACCAAGCGCGTTGTTGCAACTGAAGCAACTACCAGAACTATCGAAATCCCAGCTAAATACTCAACTGTCACTGTGACAGAAGAAGTACAACCGGCTACGGAACGTCGTATTGCTATCCCTGCAAAATACACAACTGTTACTACACGTGAGCTAGTAACTGATGGTCGTATGGATTGGCGTGAGATCATGTGTGAAACTAACACAACTCCTACTCGCATCATGGAAATCCAACGTGCACTTAAGCAGGCGGGTTACAACCCAGGCCCTATCGACGGCGGCATTGGGCCATCCACTATCAGCGCTGTTAACGCTTTCCAGCGTGCTAAGGGCTTACCAGTGGATAAGTACCTGAACGTTGCAACTGTACGTGCACTGGGTGTTTCTCACAAGTAATTGGTAGAAACATCAAATGTAAGTACATTTGATGCAGTAAAAACAAATCCTCGGCAAGTTAACTTGCCGGGGATTTTTTCGTTGCCTGTTTTAAAATGAGTTTAGATGCTGCTAAGCGGATAGCACCTGGCCGCTAAGCATTCAAACCTTTCATACCTTCAGCTGTGTAGCGCTCGCCAGCGATTTCAATCAAGGCTGTCTGCTTATCAAGCATTTCGATATCAGAGCTACTGAGTGTGAGCCCGCTTGCAGCGCAGTTCTGTTCGAGGTAGTTAGTCCGTTTGGTACCGGGTATTGGAACGATGTCATTACCCTTTGATAACAACCATGCAAGTGCCACTTGTGCAGATGTACACTGATTTGTACTTGCTACTTTTTTTATTACGTCCACTACTGCTTTGTTGGCTGCAATATTTTCTTGCGTAAAGCGTGGTAGAGATGCGCGGAAATCGCCCTCTTTGAATTCGGTTTCTTTATTGTAAGTTCCCGTGAGATAACCTCGACCAAGTGGTGAGTAGGCAACGAAGCCGATGCCCAGTTCTCTGCAACAGGGCAGGATATCCTTCTCAACATCACGTGTCCACAGCGAGTACTCGGTTTGGACTGCGGTAACTGGATGAACTGCATGTGCTTTGCGTAAAGTGTCGGCGCTTACTTCACATAAGCCGATATGGCCTATCTTTCCTTCTCTTACCAGGTCAGATAATGCCTGCATGGTATCTTCTATGGGCTGGCCTGCATTTACTCTATGCACATAGTAAAGATCGATATGGTCTATACCCAACCTTTGTAAGGACGCCTCACAGGCTTCGCGTACATATTCGGGTTTGTTATTGATTGTTCTGGCGTATTCGCCCGGTTTGCGTACTATGCCGAACTTGGTGGCTAGTTTTATATCTTGCCTGTTGGATTTTAATAATTTAGCCAGAAGCTTTTCGTTAGTGTGTGGACCATAGGCATCTGCAGTATCAAAGAAATCGATACCAAGCTCCAGCGCTTTATTAAATAATGCTAGTGCTTCATCGTCGGGTGTGGCTGGGCCGTAAAATTCACTTATTCCCATACAGCCGAGACCCATGGAAGATACCGCGAGTGAATTCCCTAGTGTTTTTTTTATCATTGAGTGCTCCAATTCCTGTAATGATTTACGTCCGGCTCACTTTGAATTTACAAGCTTGGAAAACACATCTACTTTAATAAGCTAAACAGCGGTGCGGTACTTAGCAACTTACGCCGGTAGCAATTTACTTTGATGATGCTTGTATCCAATATCACATAGCGCTGCGGTAACAATAATCAGTGCCCCAATAATTGAAACCCGATTAAGCTCGGTACCGATCAGTAGCCAGGCAGATAAGGTTGCCACCACAATCTCACTCATTGTGAGTAGCGCAGCCGTAGGTGCCGGAATACGTTGAGCGCCCCAGATTTGTCCTAAGTAGGCTGGGAACAAACACAGTGCAGCAAAGCCGAATATTAATGGTATTGTTAAATACCATTTTGAAAATTCAGGCCAGTCAACGCTATTGTTGCCCCATACTATAGGCAGTGCAGCCAGGGCTATAAGTCCGATAATACCGCCAATGGTAGATGTTGCGACAACCGTTGCAAAGGCATTGCCGGCTTCTTTACCGCGTAGCATAGCGAGGCTTAGACCCCAGGTAAGCCCTGCGCCGAGCCCACACCAATCACCGGCGTTTTTTGGTAACGGAATTTCTGTACCACCACCCAGTAACAGCCAAAGACCGATGAGCGCTAACAGGATAATGACTATCTGCAGCCGATGGATTGGTTCTTTGTATAGAAAAAAAGCGGCTAGCGTGGTCCATACTGGCAAGAGGTAAAATAAAAAGATGACTCTGATAATGTCCGAGTGGATGACGCCAATAAAATACAGTACTGACGATAAACCTAAAGCGCTACCAATCAGCCAGGTATCGTAATGGCACAATGTTGCAAGCGCCATTCGGCGCTTTAGCACCAGTAGTGCTGGCAGCGTTGTTACCAGCATAACCAACGACACAGCCCACAATCCGGTTATGCCATTGGAGTCTAGAAAACGTAAAGGTACCCAAAACAAACCAAACATGGCGGAACCACCCGCAACCGCCATGCCGCCTAACACTGCAGTGTTGTTTTTCAAGACAGCGTTATGCCAATGGCTGCAAGCTGCGTATATGACCCAATCGCATTGGGTTCTACAACTGTGTCTGGTATTGCAAATACTAAAGATAATGCAGTAGAAGTCATTAAAGATGGTGACGTATTAAATGATAACGTTGTTCGCGCATATACAGTCGTTTCTTCTTCCAAATTAGCACCGCGTAAATCAGTCATATCAATCGCTAAAACCATGCTGTTGTAAGTAAGCATGGATACTCTGCATTATCGGTTGATGTTTATCTGCATCAAAAGCAGGTGCTGCGTCCCAATCATAAAACCACACGGGTTTGCTGCGTAGTGCATCTGGTTCAGAATCAAAGCGTGGAAACACATGCGCATGTAATGCCGGTTCAAGATTACCAAGCATTTCGTAATTGATTCTTACGGCTTTGCTTACACTCAATACCGCATCGCCCAAGTGCACCATATCTTCGAGAAACTGCTTTTGGTGAGACGGAGCCATATCATTTAAATTTGGCACTACGGGGTCTGGCAGCAAAAGTGAATAGCCCTCTAAAAACTGCACATCTCCCAGTACAGCCCAACCTGAGCGCATTTTACAAATGGTTTTGGGGTATTGACCTTGTTGACACTGGGCAACGCGTTGATGAA
>CALHRQ010000323.1 GCA_938038175.1 uncultured Granulosicoccaceae bacterium
CATATTCCGAAAGAGCAGTCTCGTACATATAGTAGGCAAGTACGCGAGAAGAACCGTATGGCCCGCCTTGCGTCATGATCGATACCAGGTCGAATGATCGTAGTGCGCCAATAATGGTAACGACCACAGCAATAAAGGTAGCTGGGCGTAGCTGGGGCAAGATGACATGCCACAACATGCGCCAGCCTTTGGCGCCATCTAATCTGCCAGCTTCAACCTGATCGGGAGATACATTGTTTAGACCGGTTAAAAACAGAATCATGCAGTAGGCAATTTGTGGCCACAGACCTGCTGCTATGATGCCATACGTTACGTAGTCTTCGTCGGCAAGAATGGCTGGCGGTCTGCCGCCCCAAATACTAAAAATAAGCGCAAGAATGCCGTTGGATGGGTCGTAGAACCATGCGAACACCAGACCAACAACGACTTGACTGATTACAAATGGAAAGAAGAACAACGATTTGTAAATGCGTATACCCCAAACATTCTGATTCAGAAAAAGGGCAATAAAGAGTCCGATTGGAACGGCCAGCATATACAGGACCAGCCAGATAACATTGTTTTTAAGCGAACGGTAGAAGTCCCGATCGTCAATAAGCTCTTGGTAGTTGGCAAGACCAATAAACTTTTTAGGGCTCAGGCCATCCCATTCATAAAAGCTGACCCAAATAGATTGGAAAATAGGAGCGATAACGTACAGCAGAAACATTAACAGACCTGGTGCCAGAAACAGCCAGGGCGCAATTTTGAGTTTATTTTTTTTCCAGTAGCTTTGTTCGATGGTTGAGTCTACGCTCATGCCTGATGCCTTATAAATCGGTTACTACCTGGTGTGGCGTGCCATACAAACACCACACTGGAAACGCCAGCACATCCTTGTGCTGACCGATGCTTATTACTTATTCGTACACTTTCTCTTGTACCTTGTCGAGGCGCTTAAGAATTTCATCGCGACGTTCAGGCTTGATCATAAACTCCTGAAAACCTTCCATACCGGCTTTAGCCATTTCCGCTGGAGCGTCGCGGTCATAGAATTGCGCAAGGCCTGAGGCATTTGAGAGTAATTCAAAACCTGCTTTGATGAACGGGTCATCTCCAACTTCAGAATTTTTGTTTGCAGGTAATTGGCCGAGTATCTTGTTGACTTCAGTTTGTACTTCCGCTGATGCGAGAAATTTCAAGAAGGTACGAGCATCTTCTTTGTTCTTTGCATTAGCTGGAATATGGAAAGTATCAGTTGGTGCTTCTTCTGCCATCGGGATTCCCGGTGTAATTGCAGGGAATTGCATGAAGCCGAGTTGATCATCAGTCAGGCCTGCTTCGCGCAGAGGTGCTACAGCAAAGTTACCCATAACATACATGGCCGCTTCACCTTGTACCATTGGTGCCAGTGCTTCCTGCCATGAGTAGGCTGCATGGTCTTCGATGAAGTAACCAGGTTCTACCAGCTCAGCCCATTTTTCGAATACGGCTTTAATGCGGTCATCGGTGTACTTGATTTTTCCAGCAGTCAGGTCATTATGCACTTCATAACCATTGGTGCGAAGGTTCAGGTAGTCGAAAACACCTGCTGCAGTCCAAAGGTACTTGGTGCCAATGGTGATCGGTGTGATGCCCGCTTCTTTGAGGGTTGCGCTGGCGGCAAGAAATTGCTCCCAGTTGGTGGGGACTTCAATGCCTTTGTCAGCAAAGATATCTTTACGATAGTAGATACCCCACTGGTAATAAGTGTATGGCACACCCCATTTTTTGCCATCAATGGTCATTGACGGTGCGGTAGAGGCCATTTCTTCATTCAGGTTGGCATCTTCCCATACATCGGAGACATCTTCGAACAGGCCCGCTTCGACAAATGGTGCCATACGATTACCGGCATACCAGGCAGCAACATCCGGTGCATCAGCGGTGAGGAAGTTGCGGATGGATGTTTTGTAGCCTTCGTGGTCAAACAGATTCCACTTGACAGTGATATCGGGGTGGGCTTCTTCGAACTTCTCGATAACCATGGAAAAGGCTTCTTTAGGCGCCGGATCCGAGCCATCGTAATTAATGACGATTTCACCAGCATAAGCGGCTGAACTCATTAGTGCTCCAACAGCTGCTGCTGTTAGAGTTCTTCTTATTTGCTTCAACATAATTTGTCAATTCTCCAATATTTTTGTCGCTAACGTGCCGAGGCCCATAGTCAAAGACTGGTAAGCCACCGGGCTGTGCCAGATATCTGGTCAACTTCGAAACAATATCACAAAGCTGCTCAACTCGAACAGTTCGAACTGGTCGAAAAAGATGACGACTACGCGATAAATAACATTCTTTGGCGCATTGAAGCATAAATTAATGGGTATTTTCTTTGACTACACGAATATTACTCGTTTACCGCTTTTGTTGGATGATAATCGCGATTTTCTAAAGATTTCGCGGTTTTGCAGAAGCGGTTTTAGCAAGTTGGGCTTGAGTGCTCACCGCACTGCCAGATGCAAATTCCCGCGGTTGGCAGCGTCGATTCTCCAAGTAAAAAGCCGATTTCTGCATTGAAACCAAAGTGTTCGAGCTGTGGCTTGGTCAGTTCAATGGTGGCTGGGCCAAAATTAAAAGCAAAGCAGGTGTTGCCACGGCGTTGAATACGCAGATCAGGCCCCAGATTCAGACAGTCAATATCAGCTGCCTGCAATGTTTTCTCCAGAAGATTTAATAAATCGTGCTTTGGCAGGCAGGCATTAATGTAATGAACAGACGCTTGTTGATAATGAAAACCCCAGCCATCGGCGCAAATCTCATGTGGCTTTAGTGACGTTTGTATGCGTTCTCGCCAGTCGATAAGGGTTGTTTTCTTATCCGTCAAAAGGCGGGTATGTGGGGGCAATGATTCAACTCGATTAACGCGAACATTAATCAATTTTTGAAACGCTCCCGGCGCCAAGTTTTCAGGAATACTGCACTCGACTGTTTTCGAACCCGTGCGGGTGAATAGCATGACTGGCCCTTTAAACTCAGAAAGGCGATTGACCAGCGCATCATCGGACACTGTAGCGTTGGGTAAAAACAATGCTTTATAGCTTGCGAGTTGTGGGCTATTTGGTGATATGACGTCTACCCCCAGACCAAGTTGCCGCAACGCCGAGTAAATTTTTTGTGTATAAGACAGTGGGTCATAGTGCTGCCCGCCCGGTTGTTGTATGCGCTGGGCGTTGTCACCAGCATAGTCGAACACAATCGCAACGGAGGCGCTGGGCGCTTCGTTAATCGAATTTACAAGCTGGCCGGCCTCCGCGCACAACTGCCTGACTTCGCGGGCAGCATCGTCTTCATCACCATTGGGCAGACACAGGCCGCTGTGCATTTGCTCCTGTGCAAACGGTGCCTGACGCCAGCGAAAATAGCTGACGAGTTCTGCGCCATGAGCAAAGGCTTCCCAGCCCCACAGCCGAACCATTCCGTCAACTGGCGCGGGGTTATAGGGAGCCCAATTAACTGGCCCGGGTTGTTGTTCCATCAACCATAGACGCCCAGCTGTGCAATTGCGATATAGGTCGTGGTGAAAAGAGGACGAATCAGGATGGCCGGTGCGCAGGTAACGTTGCTGCTCGGCCTCATCAACACCGTCGCGTGTTAGAAACCCTAAGGGGTAGTTGTCCCAGGTGGCGACATCCAACTCTTCTGAAACCGCAAAGTGATCAAACTCTACAAAGTTACCCATAAAATTATGCACGATGTCTCGCCCTGGTGAATAGGCGCGAAGGATATCGGTTTGCAGCTTGTTAAAGCTCACGATCTGATCGCTTGAAAAGCGCCAATAGGCAAAGCGGTGCGCAGGGTTTAATTCTGTTACCGCAAGAATAGGTGGGCCAATATCATCGAAACTATTGTATTCCATGCTCCAGAAAACATTGCCCCAGGCGGCATTAAGTGCATATATCGTTTTGTATCGCTGTTGGCACCATAGCTGGAACGCTTTTGTAGCCGCTTCAGAATAACTTATAGTTGTACTGTGGCAGCCGTATTCGTTATCAGTTTGCCAGGCACTAATGGCCGGGTGCTGGCCAAAGCGTTTAGCCAATGCGGTAACAATACGCTTGCAGTGCTCACGGTAGCTTAGCGATGAAAAACAATAATGTCTTCTAGAGCCAAAACCACGCGTGTTGCCGTTTTCATCAATTGAAAACATGTCGGGAATTTGTTTACATAACCAGGCAGGTGGTGTTGCGGTGGGTGTGCCCAGCACAACCTTTAGTCCTGCAGCGTGTAACACATTTATTGCTTCTTCCAGCCAGTCAAATTGATATTGATTTGCAACTGGTTCAAGGCGGCTCCAGGCAAATTCACCAATGCGAATGGTTGAAAGTCCTAGCTCTTGCATGTGTTGAGCATCTTGTTCCCATTGCTCTCTGGGCCAGTGTTCCGGGTAATAACACACCCCGACTTTCATGATTGTTGACCCTGTGCAATGTCACGAAGAATGGACGCTGCGTGTTCCGGCATCATCGGATTAACGATGTTGTTGCTGCCTGATTCAAAGCCTGCAAGGTACTTTAATTTTTGCGAGTCGCGTAGCGGTGGATGAAATGCTAAATGAAAACACCAGTGCTGGTTGTCTTCATTTTTATCGCAGGGCGCGTTATGCAATAAACTGATGTTGGGCGCTGATCGCTCAAACAGCACATCATAACGGCGCACCTGGCGTTGGTAACACAAGGCAAGTTCTGAAAGTTCATCATCGGTGGCTTGTGCAAGTGATGGCAGGTGTCGGTGTGGGATGATCCACGTCTCATACGAAAAGCGCGCCGCAAACGGCACGATCACAGACCAATGCTGGTTTTGTTCTACCAATAGATTTTGCTGTACATGTTTTTCTGCCAACATATGCTGCAGAAGAGTATGTCCAAACTTTTTAAAATAATCAGCCTGAGCACTGCGTTGGCGAACTGCTGTATCGGTAACAAAGTTGGTGGCATAGATTTGCCCGTGTGGGTGAAGATTGGAGACACCAATTTCAACACCTTTGTTTTCAAATATTAATACCTGCGCAATATCGGGCTCGGTGCTTAAGTTTTCGTACTCGGTTTTCCATAAATGTGCAACTTTTATCATTGCATTGGCATCGAGTGAAGCCAAGGTATCTGCATGATTCTCTGACCAGCACAACACGCGACAACGTCCGCGTGCTAAATCTGTTTTTTGTAATACAGAAGGTTGAGAGACAGATGCTTGATCTGCAGATGCATGAAGTGCAGCCGGTTGATGTGTAGATGGTTGTGAGTCAGGCTGCCGTTCTTCTGACGAGTGCGCTTTGGGTTGTCGTGTGTCGGCTGTGGGCAGCGTTGAAGCTGCAGATTGAATGTCTGGTGCATCAGCTGCAAGTGTGGGGAAATCATTGTCGAAAGCAAATGCGCCTTTGTAATCCGGATTGGTATTGCCACTTGCGCGGGTCACACGTGGGCACAGATAACAACCCGGATCATGAGTCTGTTTGTTGTCGCTTGTTTTGTTATCAGTGAGCGCACCGGACCATGGGCGTTGTGCCGAGTTTGCTGCAATAATCACCCACTGTTGCAATAGTGGCTGCCAACGTCTTTGCCAATGTCCGCTCATAGTGTGATTTGCCTAACACCAGCACCAGGGTTTATAAGATAAAAATCGGCACTTAGGCCAGTTTGTTCCTTATATTGCTGACCTACGACTGATTTAAATTCTTCAACTAGATTCTCTTGCACAATGTTGACAGTACAGCCGCCAAAGCCTGCTCCAGTCAATCTGCTGCCTAATACGCCTTTCTGTGTTCTGGCTATTCCAGCCAAAGTGTCCAGGGGTTCACTTGATACGGCAAAATCTGTTTTCAATGACTCGTGTGATTCATTCATTAGCTTGCCGAATGCCATGATATCGCCTTTTTCCAATGCCGGGACTGCAGCATTAACGCGCGCGTTTTCGGACACGACATGTCGAGCCCGAGCAAACGCAACTGGATCATCTTTAAATATTGCTTCATGCTGTTGCAGATCGGCTAACCGGACTTGTCCAAGCTCGATAACATCAACATGCTGGGCAATCAATTCTAGCGCGCGAGAACATTCTGCTACTCTTTGGTTATAGGCTGAATCGTTTAGCTCACGGCGTTGATTGGTATTAGCCAGTACAATGCTGTTGCCTTGTAAGGAGAGCGGAACTTGACGGTGCTGAAGATTGTTGCAATTTAACAGCATGGCATGTTTGTCCTGTGCCATGGCGACGGCAAACTGATCCATAATGCCGCATTGCATGCCTACAAATTCATTTTCGGCTGCCTGCGCCATTTTTATTAAATCAATTAATGTCAAATTGCAATCAAACAGAGCGTTAATTGCGAAAGCTGTGACGACTTCTATTGAAGCCGATGAACTTAAGCCAGCACCATTGGGCACATTGCCAGACAAAAGGCAATCCAGACCGTTAATGTCAAATCCACCTTGCCTGAACTGATCGATGACACCCAACGGATAATTAATCCAGTGATCATTATGAGGCTGGTCTATTTGCTCCTGATTCAGTTGCATGACAAGCTCGAAATTTGTTGATGCCAGCCGGTAGTGTTTGTCTGAGGTTCGTCTGATTAATAGAAGGCTGCCAGTGTCTGTGCCGCAAGGAAATACAAAGCCGCCGGTGTAATCGGTATGGTCACCAATAAGATTGACTCGTCCCGGTGCAAAGTAGGCGAGTGGTGGGTGGTCTGTGTTACCGAATTTTTCATAAAATAGCGCTAATAGCTGTTGTATATCAAACCCGATATCGCTTGCATCGCTGCCTTTGTCGGTCGCTTCATTAATCATGCTTTTTCCTCTTGCTCGCAGTGCACAAGTAAAGCAGTTTGTGTAGGCATTACAGGTAATGGTAAGCAAAGTGTTTGCAGTAATTCGCCAGTGGTGCTGATGCTGCTCATACACCACTGAGGAAATTCCTTGTTGAATGGTTTGAGCTCTTCGAGGTTACAGCTCAAAAGAGACACTTTGTATAGTCCATCAGGTTTAAGTCCGAGAAGTGCTATAACCCCTGGGCGAGTCGTTTTAAGGCTTTGTGTTGCGATAATAGTGTATAGCGCTTGTGTTTGATCTTCTGCTACCACCCCACTGGCGAGAAGCGCTTCCTCCGGTGTGGGAAGTTGCCAGTAGGTAGCCTGGCTAATCCAATCTCGATGTTGTTTGTAGTTATCGGTGTAATGCTTAAGCGTGTTGTGCTCAGTTAATTCAAGTTTTCGCGCATCGAGTTCAAAACCGAACTGGCCCTGCATTGCCATGATTGCGCGTGTGTGTAAGCTTGTTGCGCGGCCTGTTAAGTGTGCATGCTCATGTCCAACATGCGAACCCATAATCTCTGGTGGCATAAAACGTAAAAAACCCTGTTGAATTTTGGCACGGTCAATGGGGTCTATATTGTCTGATGTCCAGACTCTGCCAGTGTGCGCAAGGATGCCAAAGTCGGTTCGTGCGCCCCCAGAGGAGCAGGTTTCTATTTCGAGCGCAGGGCAGTTTGCATTGATGCGTTGCAGTAATCGATACAAGGCTTCTGGCTGGCTGCTGCATTTGCAGCGATCTCCGTCTCCAGCTAACACCAAATCCCGATTCATGTCCCACTTGATGTAGTCAATCTTGTATTCGTGAACCAGCTTTGTTATGTGGCTGAAAAGATAGTCACTAACATCATCTCGCGAGATATCCAGCGCCAGCTGATTTCTGGCCAGTGGAGTATCAATGCCATCGACGTGCAGTACCCACTCTGGATGATTGCGGTATAGATTACTGTCCGGGTTAATCATTTCAGGTTCAAACCATAAACCAAATTGCATTCCATGCGATCGAACCTGTTTGACGACTGGATCTAGTCTGTCAGGGAAAACGCTGGTATCTACCGTCCAGTCACCAAGGCCTCTTGTGTCATCCCGTCTGTTAACAAACCAGCCATCATCCAGTATGAATCGTTCTGCACCAATCTGGGCTGCTGCGTCAATCAAAGAGCAAAGAGATTCTGTATCAAGATCAAAATACATGGCTTCCCAGCTGTTGGCGTGTACCGGCCGTGCGCTGCGTGTCCATTGCGGCAGTATGTGCTTACGTGCATGTTGATGAAAACGTTGAGTGCAGCTGTTTGTGCTGTTGGCTCTGCAAAAGAGCACGGGAGGACAGGTGTAGGTTTCACCTGGCGCAAGAATTTTTTCACCTGGCCCGAACAACACACCCGCTTGTGCATAGCAGCTATTATCACTGAGCCTCTCAATCCGCCAGCTACAGTTGCCACTCCAGGCAAGTTGCATGAACATGACATCGCCTGACTGTTCATTAAAATTAGCCGTGCCACACATGATGCCTGGCGCATGTTCATGGCTGGTGCGTCCGTGCAGGTTGCTGATATCGATACGTCCAAAGCCAATCGAGCGCCTTTGCGATTGATTTTCCAGACCCCAGCGACCATGGAATGATACGCAATCTGTGTAGTTGTCTGGCAAGGGCAGGGTTGCTGATGCCAGATACTCAAGGAAGTAGTCGTCATCACCAGAATTTTCGAGTGAGCATTGCAGGGTTACAACATCGCTGTTTTGCTCAAGGCGCAGTTGTAGATGGGTGCGTAGCTGCGCAAGCTCATCGGCTAAAACAATTTCAATTTTATTCTGAAATTGTTTTTGCTCGACGAGCTTGAAACGATGTGCAAAAGCCCCACCGCTACGGTGGCCAGATAATGCAGGTGCACCCATATAGCCTTTAGACGCCTCGGGCAGTAAAGTCAGTGGCACAACTTTGTCAACAGTAGCGTGTGGCAATGCCGTGTTGGCGTGTTGTTCAAGTTGTGCCTGAGTGATACCTGTAGCGAGCTTTTCTCCACACCATATCAATTGCGGTACTGAAGAGCTGTGCGGACAGGTAATGAGTAAACTGGTGTTTTCACCATCAAGGCGAAGCGGGCTGGAATCGTAGGACATAAATTAAGTTATTAATTAATGCGATATCCAGGCGCAAGTGAGGTTGAAATTTAAATGAACACCTGCTCATTCCCACCTTTAACCGGGTATAGCGGTGTGTTTGTAAAATTGGATAATGTGTCAAAATTATAAGAGCCACTTGGAAAGGCTGTCAATTCGGCCTTGCCCCGGGCATGATGGAACTGGATATAGCTTACCTGGGCATGGCATACCCAGCGAGTGATCACATCAAGGCCTCAGTTTTTTATCGGCTCTACGACTCAGACAAGTGTATTATGCATGATAGAGTGAGATTTTATAATGTACAAATGCAGAATAACTGCTTGATCGAGGTGACTTTGTAATGGCCAATGTGGAGTTGAAAAGCGCAGTCAAGCGATTTGGTGATATTACTGTCGTTCATGGTATTGATTTGACGCTGGACAGTGGCGAATTCGTTGTGTTTGTAGGCCCGTCTGGCTGTGGCAAGTCGACACTGCTCAGGATGATTGCCGGTCTTGAGGATCTCAGTGACGGTCAGGTGCATATTGCGGACCGTGACGTGACCAGCCTGCCGGCGGTTGATCGCGGCATCGCGATGGTGTTTCAGTCTTATGCACTGTATCCACACATGACTGTTGCACAAAACATGGGCTTTGGTCTGCGCATGAATGGCGTCGATAAGAAAACCGTGAACGAAAAAGTCATGCGTGCTGCAAAAACCTTACAGCTCGATGCACTATTGGATCGGAAGCCTGCCAACATGTCAGGTGGGCAACGTCAGCGTGTGGCTATTGGCCGGGCGATTGTACGTGACCCGGATGTGTTTTTATTCGATGAGCCCTTATCCAACCTGGATGCGGAGCTCCGAGTAGAGATGCGCTTGCAGATTGCTCGTTTACACAAAGAGCTTAGCGCCACCATGATTTACGTAACCCACGATCAAGTAGAAGCCATGACGATGGCCGATAAAATTGTTGTTTTACGCGATGGCTTGGTAGAGCAGGTGGGCAGTCCGCTGGAGCTTTACCATCATCCCCAGAATCTATTTGTCGCAGGCTTTATTGGTTCGCCACGCATGAACCTCATGCAGGCGACTCTGCAGGAAGGCTCAGCTACAAGTGCGCGTGTTGAATTGCACGGTAACGTGTCTGTCACTATTCCTGTTAACGCCGAAAATGCAACTCCAGGGAGCAGCGTGACTGTGGGAGTACGGCCAGAAGATCTTGGCAAAGACGGTGGTGGCATTTCATTGCCTATGCAGGTCGATGTGGCTGAGAGGTTAGGTGGCAGCACCTACCTTTATGGCCAATGTGCAGGTCTGGATAATTTTGTTGTTCAACGTCCGGGTCTTGAAAGCACAGAGGGTGGCCAGACGGTACAAGTCCAGATTACTGAGGCAGATTGTCATGTGTTTGGTTCAGATGGTAAAGTATTTCCCCGTCTTACTAATGCGGGCAAGCCAGGCTGACAGTACAGGAGCAAAACGCACTTAATTACGAAGCCCTATCTGCAAGATAAAGATGTAGGTAAGTATATCAATGCCAACCTGCTTGAAATTTCAGGTATTTCTCGTTCGTTGACTACTTAGACGTTTAAGGCATTTTAATTTAACGAAAACGTTCCCTGTTGTCGGTACAGTACCCAGCGTGATTCGCCAGGTTTAGCAGATCACCCCGGTTTAATGGTTGTGGCCTTTTCACTCTGAAGAATATCGAACCACGCTAAATCCGGAATCTATTGTAAATCCAGAATCGGCAATTAGCTGATACTCTTCAGGGCCAGCTGGTCGGCACATAGCAACATGGCTATCTTCTAGCTCTATTGTATCGTCCATGATCAGCTGCAGCCGATAATTGCCTGCACATCATTCAAAGCATCTGTCACAGCATCAAACATCACGTCTATTTGCTCTTCATCAATAATCAATGGTGGACAAAAAGCGACACTGTCTCCAGGTGTTGCACGCAAAATCAAGCCATGGTTTCTGGCAGCGTTGGCAACCTGTGCGGCTATTTTATCCGTTGCTGGGTACTGGTCTTTTGTGTTTTTGTCCTGCACGATATCTATCGCACCTATTAAACCTACAGAGCGTGCATTGCCAACCAGTGCATGATTAGCAAGTGCTTGCACTCTTGCTTCAAACAAGCTTGATCTGGCCTGCACATGACCGACAATATCGCGCTCCTCGTAAATTTTTAATGTTTCCAGCGCCACGCTCGCACTAACAGGGTGACCGCCATAAGTATTGCCAGTACCAAACATACCAAGCTCATCGCTGTATCGGGTAAAGACGTCAACCAAAGCATCGGTAACGAGGACTGCGCCAATGGGTAAATAGGCAGATGAAAGTTGTTTTGCACAAGTGATAATGTCGGGTTGAATCTTATAGGTATCGCTTCCCCACCAGTTGCCAGTTCGGGCAAAACCGCATATGACTTCATCGGCAATAAAAAGGATGTCGTGACGTTTGAGTACCGATTGTATTTTTTCAAAATAGCCTTCGGGTGGAATAAGAACACCACCAGCACCCATTACGGGCTCAGCAATAAAGGCTGCGATTGTGTCAGCTCCAGCGGCGAGTATTTGTTCTTCGAGTTCTGCGGCAAGGCGTGAGGAAAACTCTGCTTCCGTTTCGCCGGTTTTAGCGTAACGATAAGCGTGCGGAGTGCCGGTATGGATCACCGAAATCGCCGGTAGATCAAAGCCGTTTTGCACATACGGCAAGCCTGTGAGACTGCCAGCGGCGACTGTTACGCCATGGTAAGCACGCTCGCGAGCAATGATCGTTTTCTTTTTCGGCTTGCCGAGTGCGTTGTTGTAAAACCACACCATTTTTATCGCAAGATCCACGGCCTCAGAGCCAGAATTCACAGGGAACACTTTGCCAAAGCCTGCCGGTGCATGTTCAATCAGTTTTTCGCTGAGTTCGATAACGGCTTCAGTGGAGCGGTGTGTAAACTGATGCGTAAAGGGCAGTTCTTGAAACTGTGCTTGTGCAGCATCAATCAGGCGCTGCTCACTAAAGCCCAGCGAAGTACACCAGAGACCGCTCATACCTTCTATGTATTTATTACCATGATCGTCCCATACATGGATGCCTTCACCACGATTGATAATAAACGGCCCTTTTTCCTGATGTGCCGATAGATCTGTAAAAGGATGTAATGCAAATCGTTTGTCTTTCTCGGCAAGATTAGATGCCATGATGTCAGCTCCGAGTTAAATCGTGTTTGGTTTGTTCTATGTAGATCGGTTTTCAATTCGGCAATGGAGACAGCTAAATAAACGTCAGTAGTTTGAGATCATCTGTTTGCTCCAAATGAGAGCGCGTATTGTAGTCGAGTAAAATTGTGCGACCAGCCTCTAGCTTTATAGTGGATACTGAGGCATTGTATAGATGCCAGATTTTATTCATTGCTTTGTCAAAATCCAGTTGCAGGCACTGCTTCATCACTGTAGCGATAACGCCGCCAGAGGTAAAAAAGACAGCCGTTTCACGAGGGCCCAAATTACTCGCAGCTTGTCGTATCGCAGTCCAGCCACGCTGTTCAAATTGCTGCCAGCTTTCTGCACCATCGAGAATCTGCGGTGTTGCATCTCGCCAGCGTGCCATAATTTCGCAGTAATCGCTAAATTGCAAATTTTCTGGCATATCACTGGTTTTACCGCTGGCAAACAACCGATCAATCACAGTGTGATCGTACTCGTTTAACGCCGGTAATGTGTGCAATGGTAGTGTAATTCCAGCACTATCCAGAGTGATAATCGCGGTATCTTGCTGGCGCTCTAGCGTGCCGGCATGCACGTATTCAGCTTTGAAGCCAATTCTCTTCCAGTGTTCACCGAGTAATGCAGATTGATGACGACCCAGTGGAGATAGCCTATCGTAATTGTCGGTACCTGCAGATGCCTGGCCGTGCCTGACCAGCACTATTTTTGCCATTTGTTTGCCCACTTGAATGTGCGTAAGGCGTCAGTTTAGGCCTTATACCCGAACAATGCACAAACCCCGGCTTGCTTCGCACTGCGATGATAGTCACACGGCGGATTAATTTTGAGAGCTGGCACGGTAAAACCAGAGGTTCGCGCAAAAGAGCGATACTGGCGGGACCGTTACCACATATGACGTCGGTTTACTCCAAAAGTCGATTTAACTATGGCTGCAAATGCACAGCATATTACCCAGGCAACTGAAGAAAAACGAATGAGTCTGAAAGCAGGTGGCCAGGATGGTCATTATATGAAGCGGATATTACTGGTGGATAATCAGGCGCATGTATTACGCGTCATGAAACTTAGCCTTGATCGTAATGGTTATGAAGTTGATACTGCCCTTAGTGGCGAGGTCGCTTTAAATATGATGGCTGAAGAACACTATGACGTTGTAATCTCGGATCATAAGCTTGAAAAAATGAACGGGCCCCAATTCTTTGCTTCTATCGAGGAGCGTTTTGGCAGCGCTGGACCATTAAAATTTTTAATCACTGATGAGCATATGGACAGTGCTGATAACGACGGTGCCTGGGCAAGTGATACGTGCAAATCTGAATTAATTGAAAAGCCAATTAGTTTGCGTTGGTTGATTGCAAGGCTGAATGAGTTTTTTGGCCACTACAAGACCGCATGAAACTGACACATCGTAAAGCTTCAGCAATTCACTTGCGCTGGCAAAATTCACGATAATCTATCTATCCTCGCATCTCACTCCGGTTTTCGAAAGCTCATACAAATATTAGCGAATACACTTGCTATAATTGCCATAAGTATCGCAGCTAACAGTGCATTCATCAGCGGGTCAGACGTAAACTTGTAATCCAGAGCGTCTCTTAATATCAGACCAAAGAACGCACCCGCAACACCAATTCCAACAGCAAAAATAGCTTTTAATGAGCTGCGGGTAAACAGCCAGTTTATGCCCAGTCCAATGCCTGCTCCTAATAGTGCCAATATAAATGGTGCGATAATGCGCATACGTTTTCCTTTGCTAAGATATTGTTGCCAGCGTACAAGCTTTGCCTGATCACTTTGAGCCGTAAATTCTGAGCCGTAATTTCTGAGCCGTAATGTCTGAGCCGTAAATTCTGAGCCGGACTAACATCACGAATATATGAGATTAGACATACAAGGCGCATGTATTTTTTACGTTCCTTATTCTATTGAACTCTAATTTTAATGAATTCTATTCCAACGAAAAAAATTCGATGAAAACAGATTCAGGTTCTCATTCAATTTCAATTATGCGTGGCGTTGGCCTGTCTTTAGTGGGCTTCGCTCTGTTTTCTTTGCACGATGCACTTATCAAGAGTATCGAAGGTGTACCGGTATATCAATCGGTATTCTTCGTTGTTTTGTTCAGTTTTGTCCCTTTTGTGGTGATTCTGGCGATGAGCTCTCAAGAGCGCAGCCTCAGGCCAAATCTGCCTGGGCTGGTGGCTTTGCGATGTTTGTTCACGGTAGGTTCTTTACTAAGTGTCTTCTATGCTTTCAGTAATGTGCCAATGGCCCAGGCCTATTCATTACTGTTCTCAGCACCTCTTCTTATTACATTACTCTCTATTCCGATCCTGGGAGAGCGGGTCAGGTTTGTCCGCTGGATTGCCATCCTCTTGGGTATGGGGGGCATTGTGATCGTACTGCAGCCAGCTTCAGTGCCATTTTCGGCAGGCCATGTCGCAGCACTGACGGCCGCTTTTTGCGTTGCGTGCTCCTCGGTTGTTACCCGTAAAATAGGTAGTCGAGAACATAGCGCTACATTGTTGCTCTACCCAATGCTGGTCAATGTTCTTGTCAGTGGTGTACTGACCATGTTTGATTATCAGCCTCTGCCGGGCGATGTGCTGTTAAAGATGTGTGGCATCGGACTTTTGAGTGTGCTCGCGCAAATCTTGATAATCAACGCTTATCGCGCATGCGAAGCGCAATACATCGCTCCGATGCAGTACAGCCAGATGTTATGGGCAATTTTTTATGGCGGTTTGTTTTTCAACGAAGCCATCAACAGCAATGTTTTATTAGGTAGCGTTGTTATTGTGGCATCGGGTCTACTTTTTATTTGGCGCGAGTTGATTGCCTCGGTGTCACAGCCTGTTCTGCGCACTCGAAATTTGCGTGTTGCCGGTGGACCACAAGCTATTTCGGCAGAGTCTGACGTAAAAGGGATGTCTTCGAAAACGGCACACCAACCTTCTGGTTCGGATGCTGGCGCTAGTGGCTCAGATTCAACCAAGAGCGCTAACGGCAAATGAGCGTAACCTTTGCGTGGCGACATCAACTGGATTAACCATGGTGAACTCGACTGGCGGTACAGCCGCTGCAGATGTTGAAACAGAAGCAGTTGAAACAACCCAATCGGGCCATCACGGTGCGCAGGGTTCGCCCTTATAATGAAGCCGTTATGACAATAGACATTGAGAATTTGTCAGAGGCTGTGATTGCGGCGGCCAGTATGCGGATGCCCTTCGGCAAATTTGAGGGAACCCGTTTAATCGATTTGCCGGAACCTTATGTAGTCTGGTTTAAATCGCAAGGTTTTCCGCGTGGAAAGCTGGGTGAGCAAATGGCCTTAATTTATGAAATCAAAGCTAACGGCCTGGAAAAACTTATCAGACCGTTATTGGATGAGCCCAAAAGATAAAAAGTACCGGTTCTAAGCGCAGTTTACGCCCCCAAGCCTTGACCCAGCAGGTCTGGCTGGTTACTCTTTGAGCATGACGACTCTCACCGTTCTCCTGCTCCTTATGTACCCGGCCTCTATTCAGGGTGCCGGGTAACCAATATTATTCCCGTTACTGAGTGTGGTTTAGTGCGCATCTGAGGAGTTTTACTGCTCTTATCCGAATCCACACTTAAAATGGGTAGCACTCAGAAAACAGGCGATGTTCAAACCCTGTTTCCTGGGACACTATCGAATTAAGCCGGCTCAACAAGCCATTTCGTGAAAAAATCATGTTAACTCAGTACTTTGCCCTACATACTCGCCCCATGGCGAGGTTGTTCATCCGACTTATCAGGGCTTTTCGAGCATTTGGCGCGCCTCGAAAAGCCCACTCTGCGCCAACGACTTATTCAAACATTGCAGAGAATCTAATTTTATGAAAATTGACCCAAGTCAAAAATACCGAGCTTATGCACCTGTACCACTAGCCGATCGAGCGTGGCCTGGAAAAACCATTGATATCCCCCCGATCTGGTGCAGTGTGGATTTACGCGATGGCAATCAGGCACTGATCGAACCCATGGGCAGCGAACGTAAGTTACGTTTGTTCAATTTGCTGCTGGCGCTGGGTTTTAAAGAGATAGAAATTGGATTTCCAGCCGCATCTCAAACCGACTACGATTTTGTGCGGCACTTGATTGATAACAATCTGGTACCTGATGATGTGACATTGCAAGTGTTGACACAGTCACGCAAAGAGCTGATCGATCGAAGTTTCGAAGCTTTGCGCGGTGCTAAAAGCGCGATCATGCATCTATATAATTCCACGTCCGAACTGCAGCGTCGTGTGGTGTTCAAGCAGGACAAAGCGGGCATTCAGCAAATTGCTGTTGATGGTGCGCATATGGTAGCGGAGGGTGCAGCTAAGCAAACAGATACACGCTGGCAATTTCAGTACTCACCCGAAAGCTTTACTGGGACAGAGCTTGACTATGCAGTTGAGGTCTGTGATGCGGTGAATGCGGTTTGGACACCCACACCCGAAAATAAAACCATATTGAACCTGCCAGCGACAGTTGAAATGTCGACGCCTAACATTCACGCTGATCAAATTGAGTGGTTTTGTCGCCATGTTAAAGACCGCGACAGTATCACGATTAGTTTGCATCCCCATAATGATCGCGGTTGTGCGGTTGCGGCGACAGAGCTTGGGTTGCTCGCTGGTGCGGATAGAGTAGAAGGCACCTTGTTTGGTAATGGCGAACGTACTGGCAATGTGGATATTGTTACGCTTGCGCTGAACATGTTCAGTCAGGGCGTGCAGCCCAACCTTGATTTTTCTGACATATATGATGTGATGCGCACGGTCGAACACTGCAACCAGTTGCCGGTGCATCCGCGCCATCCTTATGCCGGTGAACTGGTTTTTACTGCGTTCTCGGGATCCCATCAGGATGCGATCAAAAAAGGTTTCGCCGCGATGCGTGCTAGTAACTCATTGCTATGGGAAGTGCCTTATCTGCCAATTGACCCGGCCGACCTTGGGCGAACCTATGAGGCAGTGATAAGAGTCAATAGCCAATCTGGTAAAGGTGGTGTCGCATTTATTATGGAGCGTGATCATGGGCTGGAATTGCCGCGCCGATTACAAATTGAATTCAGTAAGGTTGTTCAGGATATCAGTGAACGAACCGGTAAAGAAGTCAATTCGGAAGCCATTAAAGAGGCCTTTGATACCCAATTTGTTGGGGCAACTTCTCCCTTAAGTTTTATAAACCATGTCAGTACAGCAGAAGAAGGTGATGAAGACATGCGTGTTTTAACAGCAACAGTCGCCTTTAATGGACAAGAGCTTCAGATTCAAGGGCGTGGTAATGGTCCAGTCGCCGCTTTTGTTGATGCTATAAACACCGCTTTTCAGGTTGATTTTCGCGTGGTGGATTATCATCAACATGCCACAGGCACAGGCGCGGATGCGCTCAGCGCCTGTTATTTTGAAGTGCAGGCCGGGAAAGGGGCAACTCGCTATGGTGCGGCATTACACAGCAATATTGTGTCAGCTTCATTGTTGGCGGTGTGCAGCGCATTTAACCGTGCGGTAAGCGATAAATTGATGCATCCGAAAAAGCCTTCGTAGCAAAACCCTCGGCCTTAAAATAAAAAAAGACAAGCTAAGCCAATGAGTAAGAAATTTGATAAGGATGCGATCAACTACCATCGCTATCCCGTGCCTGGCAAACTTGAAATCAGTGCTACCAAGCGCATGGTTAATCAACGTGACTTGTCGCTTGCCTATTCTCCTGGAGTTGCCGCTGCTTGTCGTGAGATCGTTGATGATCCGATGCAGGTAAGTGAACTTACTGCAAGGGCTAATCTGGTTGCGGTAATTACCAACGGTACTGCAGTATTGGGCCTGGGTTCAATTGGTGCGCTGGCCTCAAAGCCTGTAATGGAAGGTAAGGCTGTGCTGTTTAAAAAGTTCGCTAATGTTGATGTGTTCGACATTGAACTTGATACCACGGATGTTGATCGTTTTGTGGATGCAGTTGCCTTGATGGAACCCACGTTTGGTGGCGTTAATCTTGAAGATATTAAAGCACCCGAATGCTTTTTGATTGAAGAAAAGCTGCGTGAGCGCATGAATATACCGGTTTTCCATGATGATCAGCATGGAACTGCGATTGTTGTTGCCGCGGCCATTCGTAATGGCTTGCGTTTGGTTGAGAAGGATCTTTCCGATGTAAAACTGGTTTGTTCTGGTGCAGGAGCTGCCGCACTGGCGTGCTTGAATTTACTCGTATTTATGGGATTGAAAAAAGAAAACATCACGGCCGTAGATGTGAATGGCGTAATACACACTGAACGCCAACCTCCTGTTGACAAGTATCAGTCCGTGTTCGCGCGAAAAACGGATGCACGTGTTCTGGATGATGTTATTGACAATGCAGATGTGTTTCTTGGTTTGTCAGCACCCAATGTTCTAAAAGCTACGCAAGTTGCGCGAATGGCACCAAACCCGTTTATTCTAGCGCTAGCTAACCCTGACCCCGAAATAAACCCTGAAGAAGTACACAAGGTGAGGGACGATGCGATTGTGGCAACTGGTCGCTCCGACTTTCCTAATCAGGTTAATAATGTTTTGTGCTTTCCTTTTTTGTTTAGAGGCGCATTGGATGTTGGTGCAACAGAAATTAACTCAGACATGCAAGCTGCTTGTGTTGAAGCCATCGCCGATATCGCGACAAAAGAAGCGTCTGATGTGGTTTCTGCTGCCTATGGCGGTGAGCCATTTCGCTTTGGTCGAGATTATTTAATCCCTAAGCCATTCGATCCTCGGTTAATGATGGACATCCCGCCCAGAGTTGCCAGGGCAGCCATGGACAGTGGGGTGGCAACGCGTCCTATTGACGATTTTGAAGCCTATCGTCGCAGGCTGCGAGAGTTTGTATTCCGATCTGGTCTTGTCATGAAGCCGGTTTTTGAACAAGCCCAGGCCAATATGCAGAAGGTGGTGTTAGCCGAAGGCGAATCTTCACGTGTGCTTAATGCCGCACAGATTTTGGTAGATGATTCGATATGTCGGCCTTTGTTATTAGGGCGAGTCGATATCATACAAAGCAAGATTAAAGAAATGGGATTGCGCTTAACCATTGGCGATGGCTTTGATGTGCTTGATCCTGCTGACAACCCGGACTTTGACAGACATGTTGATCTTTATCATCGGCAAATGCAACGCGCTGGTGTTTCGCCGGAATATGCGTCTAATGTCATTCGCACCCGAACCACAGCACTGGGTGCGCTACTGTTGCGGCATTTTGAGGCGGACGCCATGGTGTGTGGTACTCAGGGCGCTTATGCTCGACACTTACGGTATCTGTGCGACATCATCGGTATTAGAGAAGACGTCAGTGATGTTTCAGCGCTGATTCTGATGATCCTTAACACAGGTACTCTGTTTTTAACCGATACGCATGTCACTGTTGAGCCTACTGCAGAAGAAATCGCCGAAACCTCAGCGATGGCAGCGAATATTGTAAAACGCTTTGGTATGGTGCCTAAAGTGGCATTATTGTCTCACTCTAACTTTGGTAGCCGAAACAACGACAGCGCCAAAAAAATGCGACAGGCGCGTGAAATCATTCAAGCGCGTTACCCCAATCTGTCCGTTGAAGGTGAAATGCACGCAGATGCCGCTTTGTCTGAAGAAACGCGTAAGCGGGTGTTTCCTAATTCAGCTTATAACGGCGCTGCAAACCTGCTGATGATGCCCAACCTTGATTCTGCCAATATCGCTTATAACCTGGTGAAAACCGTTAGCGATGGGTTGCCTGTTGGTCCTATTTTGATGGGTTTGCAGCGTCCAGCTCACGTTGTAACAGAATCCACCTCAGTGCGCGGAATTGTAAACCTTTGTGCGATTGCAGCAGTGGATGCCATTGATTATAAAACGGCTAACCCTTCGAGACGGTCGGCTGAGAAGGCCTAGGCGCAATTGTGCTAATACCTGCTTGTTTTCCCGGTTACCGTCGCTGTTGCCATTAAGGTTGTGGTTTCATTTTTGTTTGCAGTAGTATTCCGGCTATCCGGTGTTGAGCTGTGTTATCCGCTTGATAAGGTTATTCTGTTTACTCGGATAGTGCGCATGCTGCGCGCTTACTGCTAACATGCTGTTATTGAATTGAAATAGGCAAGGCATGGAACTCGAATTTTTTTTGAACCGATTGGCAACCCAGCCGGAAACGATTGAATTTCCGGACGTCGTAGCACTGATTAACCGTTTGTATACGTATGTGCCAACTGGTTTTCGCAATCATGAACTCATCAATGAAGCTGGCCAGAATACCGGGTCGTGTAAATTGTTTGCGTTTGCGCGGCTACATGATTTAAACGAAGATCAAACGCTTGCATGCTTTGGCGCGTACTATCGCGCCGATGTCCTTAAAAGCCCCGATGGTGATAGCCACCCGAACATTCGCCAGTTTATGGAAACCGGCTGGAGTGGAATTGAGTTTGAGGGTGTGCCTTTGCGCGCCAGGCACCCGACTGATTAGTACTGGCTGCTCAGCACGCTTCAAAAGTACATTCGACACAAAATGACGAAAGTAAAAAGGGTGGTCTGATTGAATTAGGCAAAAACCCCCAATAGGCCAGTCACCAGGCCGATCCCCCCACCAAACACACCGCCCCAAACCACAAGCCAACCCAGATGTTTACGAATCATCTGCTTCATGATATCGCGTACCATTTCCGGTGTGAGTTCATCAAGTCGTGCACGTAATACCGCGTCCAGTCGATGTAGAAACTGCTCACTGGTGGTCATTCTACTAATCTGTTGATTAACCGCTTGGGTAAAGCGCGGCGATGCTGCGGCGTCCTCGAGAAACTTACCCATACGTTTTTTGAACGGTTCTCGCATGGAGTCCAATGCAGTTTCGCCGCCTATCATGCCAAGCATTGAACCAAAAGAGGATTCCATTACTGTTGCAACTAACTGATCGTATGCGGCATCCAAGTCCACACTGGCAAGCAGGGGTTTTAAATCAATATCAAGCTGAGCATCAAGTGTATCTGTTGCGAGAACCTTCTCTACCCTGTCTTTACTGAACAAGTGTTCATGCACCATCTTCATGATGCTTTCTTTAAATTGTTCGAAGTGTAAAACAATAACGCCGCTGCCATATAGGCCAGGTACACGTTCAAACAGCATATGCACAGCAAGCCAATTGGTGAGTGCACCTGATAGTGCAAACAATCCAGTGCTTAATACAATATGTCTGAAGGGTTCTGGTAGTAAAAAGCTAAGCGCAATCAGTAAAAGTGCGATCAGGTTTGGAACCGTATTTTTATTGATCATGGTTGTTGGAAAAAATGGGTCTTGTCAGTTCAGATACCAAGGCGAGTTTTTGCTGATTCGCCGCTAATCTCTCGTACCAGTGTTGGAACCAGATAGCCCGGTAATGAATTTATCAGTTGTTTTGATAAAGCTTTAGCTCGGGTATCGTCAACAAAAAAGTGTGCGGTGCCCTGTACAGGGTCTGTTGCATGCAGATAATAAGGCAACACACCAACATCAAATAGTGTGTAACTGAGTTTTTTCAATACCGCTGATGTGTCATTAATGTTTTTTAACAGCACGCTTTGATTCAATAAAGTAACCGGGCTTGCGACCAGCGCTGCCAGTGCTTCAGATACTGTTGAATCTATCTCGTTGGGGTGGTTGCAATGCAATACCAGCGTAGTGCGCAGGCGGCTACTGCTCAACCTGTCACACAGGGCTTTTGTGAGGCGCTGTGGTATGACGATTGGCATGCGTGAATGAATGCGCAGTAACTTTACGTGCTCTATTTTTTCTAGCGAATGCAGCAGTTTATCGATCATGCGGTCGTTCAGTAACAGTGGTTCTCCACCGCTTAAAATGATCTCACTGATACTTGCGTCTGCCTCGATGTAGTCCAGAGCAGGTTGCCAGGTGGCAGGTGTTAGACGGTTATCGGCGTAGGGAAAATGCCGCCTGAAACAATAACGGCAATTGACAGGACAGCTGCTGGCCATCGTGAGTAAAACGCGACCGGCGTATTTATGAATCAGACCGGGTGTTGGATTAAACGATGTTTCGCCGAGTGGGTCAGCCACAAATCCGACGGTTTCCAGCTTTTCCTGTTTTAGCGGCAGTATCTGCAACAATAATGGGTCGGTGGCATCACCTTTTTGAATGCGTGATACAAATGGCAAGGGGACTTTTAATGCAAATGCATTTGGTTCGCAAAGCGCACGAATGTCTTTTGCGTCTAATTGAAGTTCATTACAAAGAACATCAATATCCGTGATGCACTGGCTTGCTAGTTGCTGCCAGTTATCATTGTTGAACCGCAGTAGGGTGTTACCCATATCAAGTCTTTTTACGTCGCCTGGAAGTACGGCTACCACGGCCACTGGCGGATCCACCAGCGACGGTTAAATCGCCTGCCAGTTGCGCTTTTGCACCTACACTGACCTCGCCCAATTCGCTTTCAATTTCTTCGAGAGTCGGGGTCGGCGCGGGCTGCCAGGCATCCAGTGCTTCACGCATGGCCTTGATGTGTTCTGGTGAGGTGCCACAGCACCCGCCAATAATGGTTGCACCAGCGTTGGCAGCCTGTTCTGCATAGCGTGCCATAAGTTCAGGCGTACCGTTATAGACGATCTCATCATTAACATACTCAGGTATGCCGCAATTTGCCTTTGCTACCAGAGCGGGCTTGACGCCAAAAGTGTCGCTCGCTGTATTGAGGTTTTTTACGGCGGCAACAACCTCTGATGCACCGACGCCGCAGTTGGTGCCAACTGCGCTGATATGAGTGTTAAGGCTGGTGCAGATTTTTACGGTGTCGTTTGCCGTCAAGCCCATCATTGTGCGGCCATTAGTATCGATGCTCACGGTGTAAACAATTGGCAAACCCAGATCAGCTACGCCAGTAACAGCAGCTTCGATCTCTTCGGCGGATGAGATTGTCTCAATCCACAGCACATCAACCCCGCCGTCTTTTAAAGCCTGTGCCTGTTCCTTAAACGCAGCAGCGGCGTCAGCAATAGAAACCGGGCCGTTGGGTGCCAAAATTTCGCCGGTGGGTCCGATCGAACCTGCGACTAGCACCGGCCTGAGCGCGTTATCCACCACATTTCGGGCAATTTTTGCAGCAGCGATGTTGAGCTCAGCCACGCGATGGCCTGCGTTGTGCAACGCCAGTCGATAGTGGGTGCCACCAAACGTGTTCGTCAGGACAATGTCTGACCCAGCGTCGACAAAAGACTGATGCAGTTTGGTTATGCGCTCAGGATGGTCAATGTTCCAAAGTTCCGGGGCATCGCCAGTTTGAAGCCCGGCAGCGAAAAGATTGGTGCCGGTAGCGCCATCAGCTAGCAAAACTCTGCTTTGGGTGAGGCGCTCTGCGAGTTTGTTGGTCATGTCTGGAAACCTGGTTCGTGAATACTGCTTTAGCGAAATCGCCTGAATTTACAATATCTGTGGTAGCTGATAACACGGCTTTTGCAGCTTTGCGCCCCGAATGGCAGTCGTTGAACGCATCCGCTGCTTCAAGCTCTTTTTTTATGAGCTGGGAGTGGCATTATACGTGGTGGCAGGTATATTCAACGCCTCAGGACCAGCTTTTTATCGTTAAATTCATGATAAACGGCGCCCTCGTTGGGCTGCTGCCGCTGTATTTGCGCCAATCAGGGCTAATGCGCGCCAGTACAATGATGTTTCTGGGCACTGGAGAACCAGAAGCAGATGAAGTCGCCACCGAATACCTTGATGTTCTCGCAGCCCCTGGTTTTGAAGAAGTCGTTGCGGATGCGGCCATTTACTGGATGGCTGCCAGTGAGCATTGCCACCAGGTCGAATTTCGATTTTTGTTGGATGATTCGCTGATTTTAAATGCGAGTCGTAGACTGCCTGATCTGCTGCATTTTGAAGAACGTGCTACTGGATTTCGTTACCGAGTTGACTTAAGAGAGGAGCAGGCTGGCCATTTGGAGCATTTACCTCCGTCACGTTTAAAACGTCTCAAGCGTAGCCAGAAAGCGTTGGAGAAAGAGGGTGGACTTATTCAACATTCAGTAAGCAATAGCGATGAACTTGCATCTGCCTTTAGTGGGCTTATTGAATTGAATCATGAGCGTCAGGAAGTCAAACAACGCAAGAGCGCATTCGCCTCAATAAAATTTCATAAATTTCATCACCAGCTCAGTCAGTGTGCATTTGATCAAGGTGCTGTTAATATCCATCAGTTCAAGTTGGGATCAAGTTTGTTGGCCGTGCTCTATTGTTTCTACGATGAGCGCAATTGTTATTACTATCAAAGTGGTTTCAGTAAACGCTCTGCCAATCGCTATATGCCACTGACATTTGCTCATTTGGCTGAAATGCGGCGAAGTCGAGATAGTGGGCGCCATTACTATGATTTTATGCGCGCAGAGCCGCCGACCTACAAAGACGAGTATGGCTGTAAAACAACTGCGATGTTTAACTTGTTTGCTTTTACATCGGAGCACCATATGAAGTTGAACAAAGTTAAACGCAGCGCACGGCGTAATGTTGTTAGCCTGTTGGGACGGGCTGGTATTAAACGTCGACCTTAATTAACGTAAACTACACTTGTAATTCACAGACACTGACTCTTAAATATTTCATCTCATGTTTGGCATTGGTAAACCACCTGAAGCAAACGCAATCGATACTGTTATGGTGCCGGGTGCAGTAGGCTGCATGGGACTTGTTGCATGCCCTGGCGTGCGTGTTAGCAGTATGTCGGAAACGGGCCGTAAGCACTTGCAGGCTGATATCGCAGCGCTTAACGAGTGGGGTGTTAACGGCGTTGTGTCTTTTATAGAAGCCCACGAATTTAAAATGAACAAAGTCGAAGCGCTGCCGGAGCTGCTCAAGCAATCGGGTATTTGGTGGCGACATCTGCCTATCATTGATATGGATATTCCTAATCAGGATTTTGAAGACAGGTGGGCAGTAGAGGGTGAGCGTATCCGCCATGCCTTGCGTATTGGCGAACGTGTCGCATTTCATTGCTATGCAGGATTGGGGCGCACAGGCATGATAGCCGCGCGAGTCCTTATCGAAATGGGAATGGATAATGAGTTGGCGATAAAAGCTGTCAGGGCCGATAATAAACGTCGCATACAAACCAAACGTCAGGCGTCTTTTGTACGTGATATAAAACCGCTTATCTAAAGCTTTATTGCTGGGTCGCTGCACATTACGTGGCAGTCGCCTTGTACAATCCCGGCCTTCCCTAAGCGTGTGACAATTTTAAACAGATCTATAAAGGGGATAGGCATGGCAGAATCAGGCTCACGTCGGCGCAGAGGCGGCAGTCGTGGAGATAAGCGCAAAGCACGTGCTAACGCGGCTCAATCGCGCAAACCCTTCTTCACGCGCAATATCCCCTACTTTGAGGTACTCAACGAAGAAGGCCTGAGCCTGATCGAGGAGAATGCCGAGACTATTCTTAACGAAATCGGCATTGAATTCAGAGACGATGCTGAAGCGCTTGCAATGTGGCGTGAAGCGGGTGCAGATGTTGATGGAGAACGTGTACGATTTCCTCGTGGCCTGTGCCGCAAACTGGTCATGGATTCGGCACCAGCGCAATTTACACAGCATGCCCGTAACCCTGCCAACAACGTCGTCATTGGTGGCCCCAATACGGTCACAGTTCCTGCCTATGGCCCTCCGTTTGTCAGTGACCTTGATAAAGGTCGGCGTTATGCCACCATTGAAGATTTTCAAAACTTCGTAAAGCTTGCATACCTTAGCCCAAACTTGCATCACTCAGGTGGCACGGTCTGCGAACCGGTTGACCTGCCTGTTAATAAACGCCATTTCGATATGGTTTATGCGCATATGCGTTATAGCGATAAGGCTTTTATGGGTTCAGTTACAGCACCTGAGCGTGCCGAAGATACGGTACAGATGGCAAAAATTCTTTTTGGCGATGATTATATTGATCCTGAAACCGGTGTTGAAAAGACCGTTATCATCAATCTGATTAACGCCAATTCGCCGATGACTTTCGACGACACAATGCTCGGTGCTGCAAAGGTGTATGCAAGAAACAATCAGGCAACAGTCGTCTCACCTTTTATTTTGGCAGGCGCCATGTCACCAGTGACTGTTGCGGGTACGGCTGCGCAAATTCTTGCAGAAGCACTTGCAGGTATGGCCTTTGTTCAATTGGTCAGACCGGGTGCACCGGTTGTGTTTGGTACCTTCGCCAGTTCCATATCAATGCAATCGGGTGCGCCGACTTTCGGCTCACCAGAGCCAAGCCTTGTCATGTACATTGCCGCAGCATTGGCGCGCAGGCTCAAGGTCCCCTTCAGAAGCGGTGGTGGTTTGTGTGGTTCAAAAGTGCCAGATGCACAGTCCGCTTACGAGGCCGCGAATACATTGCAAACGGCTGCTTATGCTGGCGTCAATTTTATGTTACATACGGCAGGCTGGTTGGAAGGTGGGCTTGTGATGAGTTATGAGAAATTCATGATGGATGCAGATCAGGCAGGCATGATCGGCACATTACTGTCTGGTGTGGATTTATCCGAAGGCGGTCAGGCGCTTGATGCACTGCGTGAAGTTGGGCCTGGTCAGCACTTTTTGGGCTGTGCTCACACGCAGGCGCATTTTGAAACAGCCTTCTACCGATCCAGTATCGCTGACAACAATAGTTTTGAACAATGGGAGTCAGAAGGTAAGCTGGATGCGGCACAGCGCGCAAATGCGCAATGGAAATCGGCTTTGCAGGAGTATGAAGCCCCTGTATTGGATGAATCTATAGATGAAGCACTGCTACAATACATAAGTGAGCGAAAGGGCTCTTTCCCCGACGCGAACTACTAAATGGTGGCGCTGCTCGCAGACGTTTCCATGTGTGCTTTTCTTTGAAAGTCGAGACAATGCTGTGATTGGCGGATCTAATACAACTGCACGAATCGGATTTTATCTGGTCCCGCAATTCTCCATGATCGCATTTTCGAGTGCGATTGAACCTCTTAGGATGGCTAATCAGCTATCTGGTCAAGAGCTGTATAACTGGTCGATGATCAGCAGCGACGGAGCGCCTGTTGCTTGTAGCAATGGTATATCCATTGCGGTAGATCATGCGGCTGGCGGCCATACAAACTACGACGCGGTATTTGTCTGTAGTGGTATCAATATCCATCGTATTGATGATATCCCTGCCATTCAATGGTTAAAGCAACTGGAAAAGGCGGGTGTGACCTTGGGTGCGGTGTGTACAGGCACTTACTTACTGGCCAAGGCAGAACTTCTAAACGACAACCGATGCACTATTCATTGGGAAAACCTTGCCAGCACACGCGAGCAGTTTCCTCACTTAGTCATTTCTGCGGAGTTGTTTGAGATAGATAAGGATAGATATACCTGCGCAGGAGGTACTGCGCCGATGGATATGCTGTTGTGTGAAATCAGAGAAAAACACGGTGCTGAACTTGCCACTCGAATATCTGAACAATTTATGTGTGAACGTATCAGAGATCAAAATGATCGTCAGCGAGTACCGCTCACTCAGCGGATAGGCGCTAGTCAGCCTAAACTAGCCGAGGCTGTTTCTTTGATGGAAGCGAATATTGAAGAGCCCATGACTTTGGATGAGTTATCACATCATGTGGGGCTTTCGCGTCGACAACTTGAAAGGTTATTTCAGCGCTATTTGCACTGTGTTCCAACTCGTTATTATCTGGAACTGCGCCTGGAACGAGCGCGTCAACTGTTGCTGCAAACCAGCATGCCAATAGTCGATATTGCGCTGGCTTGTGGTTTTATTTCTGCGCCGCATTTTTCAAAATGCTATCGCGATACGTTTTCCATTCCACCCCGTGATGAAAGGCGACGAGCAGCTGGTTTATTAAACGATACACCAGTGACCAAGGCCTCAAGAGCAGGCTAGATCTAACCCATCGCAATCGACAGCAGTCCAATCTCGTAAACAATTAGCCCAATATAAAGCCCGACAAGCGCAGCAAGAATGCTGCGTGCTCTAACAATGCCAAAAAACGTGTGATTAGCTGTGGCTACCAGTACTATCGCCGGAACAGCAGTTAACAGCATTTTGGTCGCTACAAAAGCACTTATGCTTTGATTCATCATCCATAGCATAAATGGGTTCACCTCTTCGCCGCCTAATGATATGAGCTTCAGTGTGAACGTGGCATCTATTATCGACAATATAACCAGACCCACGGCTAGAAACCCCAGAGCACTTTCAAAACAATCCAGCTTGGGAAAGCGGCGGTCTTCGCGTCGTCGTCCGGTGAATCGTCTTGGCGAGACTGTACACTTTAGCAGCGTTCTCAGGCTGAATTCACGTCGCTCGTTTTGGATACGGCGTTCCTCGCCATTCCGCGATCCACGCATATAGATTGCGTTAAAGCTGCCATTGTGTGTTTGGCATAGCTTGCTTGCGTCACTCATATTCATGGGCACAGTCATCTCCTTAATGAGCGAAGTTTACCTGTAAAGGATTCGACAGCTTCGCCGATCGTGCTTTGAATGTGGACTCTATCTGTTCAGAATGAGAGAATTGGGAGTTAGATCTCAATAAAATAGCGTTTAATCGCCGTCCTATTAAGTCAGCGATTGCGAAATCGTTACTCAGTGCACAATCAGCCCATGACCAGCGTTTGTCGGTCATGCAGCTTAAACTTTGCTAGCCTTAAATTAGTTAACAGGAATTCAACTATGCTTGACGCGATTCGAGAATCATCACCAGTAGTGCTAATCACCCGAGTGCTCATTGCAGCCATTGTCGTTTTCAGCACGTACAACCCTTCTGGTAAGTCGATATTTCATTGGGTGCGCGGTAGTTTGGTGGACGGTGGTGCTCCGGATGCCTGGGTCGTATTGGCGGCAATTGTCGCTGTATTGGTCAATGTAGTGCTACTGATTGCAGCCTGGAAAGCCCTGGGTAAAATTGGTGTGTTTATAGTGCTGATTCTGTTTGCAGCTGTGGTGTACTTGGCCTTCCAGGAAGGTTGGGCCAACGCGTCGAGCTCCAAGTCACTCACATGGCTGGCGTTGATCCTATACAGCGTGTTTTTGGGTATTGGTTTGTCTGGTGCAATACTTTGGCGTCGCGCAACTGGCCAGGTTGTCACTGACGAAGCTGATGACCTTGAGCACTGATACGATAAAGGTCGCTCCAACGCAAAGCCAGGCATTTCCTTGCCGATTCAGCTGGGTCTGTTTCGGCTAAGCGCCCTAATCGGCTTCATCTTCATAGCGTTAGAATCAAATTGAGTGTGTAGAAAAGCCTTAAAAAGGTTAAGAAAGCGTTGTTGGTTTGGTTTAAATGTGAAAGAGAGCACGAAAAAACTTTCTAAAATTTAAAGTGTCGAAGATCTCTATTGGGTCTGATTCTTCAGGTCCGCAAACCTTGATAACTGCCGATTTTGTTATAATCGGGCTGTCAACAGTTCATTTTTTTTACCAGCTCATTAGAGTGCATTCAATATGGCCAGTATAACGACCCCTATGCAATGGAGTGAAAACGAATACGCTTCATTTGGCATCGCAACTCAGGTCAACAAACACGAATATCATACTTTGCCTCTTTTCGAAGAAGAGGCTTTGATTGCGCTGCTTGATGATTATCCACGGCGCTGGCTGCAGGCATTTACCATGGGCGAAGACCCAACCGATGCCAGTGCCTGGAAATGTGTGGACATTCACCCGGATTCCACAGGGAGAGAATTGTGGCAGGCGGTCCAAAATGGCCGTATCTGGTTGAATATAACGCATGTCGAAAAATATTCTGACGACTATGCAGATCTTATCGAAGGCATGTACGACCACATTGGGGAGCATTGCCCGCATCTAAAGCAACCGACTGCTGCATATAGCACGTTGCTCATCAGCTCTCCGGGTGCGCAGGTCTACTATCATCTGGACGCTGAGCCAAATATGTTATGGCATCTGCGCGGCCAAAAGAAAATTTGGGTTTATCCAGCGATGGATACGCGCTTTGTACCGCAGCATCTGCTCGAAGATATCTATGCGGGCGAAATTGATGAAAATCTGCCGTTTCAGCCAGAGTGGGATGAGCATGCCGACATGCACCTTTTATCACCTGGCGATGTTGCTTCCTGGCCACATAATGGTCCGCACCGCATTGTCAATCTGGATATGAATGTATCGCTGGCGACGAGCTACTACACGCCAACCGTATATCAACGACAATATGTACAACTTGCTAACCGGTTTCTGCTGCGTAATATGGGAATAAAAAACCGTGCTATGGATGAGCAGGGCTTGATGCCATCATTCAAGCGGATGTCTTATCGCCTGATTAATAAAATCCGTCCGTTCAAGCGACAAGATCGTTCCGCAAGTTATATCACCGATGTACAAATTGATCCAGAGGCACCACTGGGTTTAAGACAGCTTGAAAAGGAAATCCAGGCGTCTTTTTCCAAGGTGCACTACAGCTGATCAAAAGTGACAGTGGCAGCTCCTTGCTTGTAGCGAAAGCCTCTACAACTTAGCCGCCTGTATACCCCTTTAGCCGATAAACCACGCGCGCGATTATCTCGTGAAAAACAGCTGAGCTTTTATTTAATCCCGACAGGTAGGGCAGCAGGCTTACCGGTGGTTTTGGAATTGAGTAAAGTGAGTCTACAGCATCGTGGCATACGCTGAATCCATCTTGCTCAAATGTTGCAGCTGCCCGACTGATGTGAAGCGCAGATGTGATCAAGGTAATAGGTTGATCGGGTTTTGCAGCGACTAAATCGCTAAACGCTTTAGCGTTTTCGTGCGTTGAACGGCTTTTGGTTTCTGCAGTGATTTGTGACGGTGGTACACCAGCCTGGTGTAACAACTCTGCCATGCTGGTGGCAAGAGATCGGCTATTGACACCTCCACCTAAAAGAAAAATGTGTGCCCCCGTGGCCTGGTAAGCCAGTGCACGGCGAGTACGCAGTATGGAATCCTGATTAAGCAGTTCGTAAGGATCGTTTGTGACAGCGTAGTGATCCATACCGCCACCTAGTACGACGATCTGTGTTGGTTCATATGTGGCACATTCTGCAGGGTTTTGACGATCATGTTCTAGCTTTAGTACAAGTGCATTAGCAAGCGAGGGAGTGCTACCAGCCCAGAAACCAGCTAAAGTACACAGGAATAAAATAAAAGTGAATCTCGGGCGCAACCCAGCAACAAACCAGCTTGCCAGTGTTACTAACATTGCAAGCGCCAACAGACCAACAGGCTGAATTGCCCAATCAAATAAAATGCCTAACATGATAGCTATGTACTTCTGTGTCTAATCTGACGATCAGCATAATACAAACCGATGCAGAGTTCGATCAACTCGAATCAGATTGGCGCGCATTGGCAGAGCAAGATCCACATGCCACTGTATTTAACGGCTGGGACTGGAGTCGACTGTGGTGGAAGCACTACAGTGAGCTTGGGTCATTGTATATTTTAGTCTTTTGCAATAATAACAAGCCGGTCGCTATTGCGCCGTTTTACCGCGGGCTCTCCAAAGTGTTGCGTTTCAAGCGCATGCCAACACTGAACCTGATTGGTTGGGGTAGTGATACCACGCCCGATAGCTTGAATATCCTGTGTTTGCCTGACTGGCAATCTGCCGTCTCTGATGCACTTTGTCAGCGCCTGTTTGACAGAGATATGCCGGAGCGTATTATTTTCCGTGATATGACAACCGGTTCGTTATTGTTTGACGGCTTAACCGCCTGCATGCAACGACGCGCCAGATTTTATCAGCAGCCACACTATGTGAAACGAGCTTGGGCAGATTTACCTGATAGCTTTGAAGCCTATCTTGGTGGCCTTAGCCGTAATTCTCGGAAGCGTTTCAAGCATCGTCGAAATCGGTTGAGCGCACAAGGCTCTGCGGTGATGCGTTTGTGTCAAACTGAGGAAGAAGTGAGCCAGGCAATGGATGCGCTTGTACCTTTACATTTATTGCGTTGGGAAAACAATACGGACTCTTTTAGAACGGATGAATATGTGAGTTTTCATCGTGAGCTTATGCTTGCATTGCACAAACAAAATCAGTTGTCCCTGGCGGTACTCGAGATCGAGAACAACATTGTTGCGGTTGAGTACGGGTATCGTTTTAAAAACGTTCTATCATTTTTTCAAACCGGTTTTGATCCTGCTTACGATGACATTAGCCCTGGGCATAATTTAATGACCTTCTCGATTGAGGAGGCAATAAAAGCAGGCCACACAAAAATCGATATGCTTAAAGGTGATTACGAATACAAGAACAGCTATGCCAAAGAGACAATCACTACAGCAAACATTGATTTTATCCGCCCCGTGTTGTGGCAGTGCCTGGATTGGATATTAAAAAAGCTTGTGCTGCGTCGTTAACGTCTGGCACGCCTCCGTGCCCGTCGACCTCGCTGAGTGCCTTCGCTGTCAGTAGATGACACGGTTGGCTCAGGTAGCTTCACCACCTTGGCAAGTTCCGTAAAGGTGGCTGTTTTATGTGGAAAAGCCATTGCTGCAACAAAGTGGTCGGTAAATTTTTCTTCTATTGCAGTCTCGATCTTCTCGATGTTTCTGACGATCTCTTCGATATCTTTGCGTGATTCAAGATCGAGTAGCGCAATGCGTGCACCGGTGCCCGCAGCATTGCCAGCCGACGCCACTCCATCGAGTTTGCAATCCGGTATGAGGCCAAGCACCATGGCGTACTTGACATCAATATGGCTGCCAAAAGCACCTGCAAGGCGTATGCGATCGACCGAATCGATTTTGAGATAGTCCATCAGAATACGTACGCCACCGTACAGAGCCGCTTTTGCCAGTTGTATTGCGCGGATATCGTTTTGCGTAATGCTGATGGTGACATCACCTTTATGCAGAACATAAGAGAAGGTGCGATCGTTGGCGACGATGTGTGGGCTTTTTTCCATTAGCGAGCCTTGAATAACACCATCTGTATCAATGATGCCCGCCAGAAACATTTCAGCTATGACTTCAATGATGCCAGATCCACAAATGCCAGTGACCGTTAAGCCACCAAGGTCTGCTTCAAAATCGGGACTGTCGGACCAGGTTTCGCAACCGATAATACTAAAGCGTGGTTCGAGTGTTTCAGGGTCTATTCGGACGCGCTCGATTGCACCAGGGGCTGCGCGTTGGCCACCACTGATTTGAGCGCCCTCAAAGGCCGGACCTGTCGGGCTGGAGCAGGCCAGCAAGCGATCTTTATTTCCTAAAACAATTTCAGCATTGGTACCAACATCAACCAGTAGTGTCATTTCATCGAGCAGGTTGGGTTGTTCGCATAGCACAACACCTGCAGCATCAGCACCAACATGCCCTGCAATACAAGGTAAAAAATAGGCCTGTGCGTTGGTATTGGCTTTAATGCCCATGCTGCCTGCGGGAACATTGATAGCTTCATCGGTTGTCAGTGCAAACGGTGCCATACCCAGTTCGACCGGGTTAATCCCCAGCAAAAGATGATGCATGATCGGGTTGGCAACGAAAGTGATTTCCATGATATCGGCAACGTCAATGGACGCATCCCTGGCAACATCAATGAGCAATTGATTGATCGCCTCGCGCACAGCATCGGTCATCTCTTTATCGCCGCCGTCATTCATCATGACATAAGAGACACGGCTCATAACATCTTCGCCAAAACGAATTTGTGGATTCATAGCGCCACTGCTGGCCATGACGTTACCTGTTACAAGATCGCACAGGTGGGCAGCAATAGTTGTCGAACCAACGTCTATGGCAACGCCATAGATGCTTTCTTTATAGCCAGGCCAAACAGCAAGTATGCGGCCGTCATCATGGACTGCCGCTGTCACTTGCCATTGTTCGGAGCGCAAAGATTTTTGCAGATCATGCAATAGCGATAAGTCAGCGCTTAAATTTTCACGTTGCCATTCAGTTTCGAGCGCGAGTTTAAGCCTACGCAAATCACCTGATGGATCATGCATGTCAGGTTTTTGCACTTCAACCACATGCAGGCGAGTCGCTGGGTTTAAGGTGATATTGACGTGGGCGGCTTCTTTTCGAACCACTTGTCTGTGTACTTGGCTGTCTGGCGGTACATCGACAACAAGGTCTCCTTGAATATTCGCCTGACAACCAAGGCGGCGGCCTTCTGCAAAATCACCATTGATGCGTTGATAACGTGCCTCAACTTTTGTACTACCACTTAGGTGATCGGCATGCGAGACAATATTGTGTTTTGGAAAATCGCCTTCGGGGCATATGACCTGACAACGACCACACAGGCCTCGACCACCGCAAACAGAATCCAGATCCACGCCGAGTGCGCGTGCAGCATCCAGAATGGGAGTGCCAATAGCAAAGTGGCCGCGCTTACCGCTGGGTGTAAATACGACCAGTGCTTCTTCTGTTTGCTCACTCATAGACTATGGCTATCGTTTTCTGAACCGTCGTTTTTATAAAGCCTGTTATTCTCAAACTGACGTTTTATCGGTTGTTGCTTCGCCCTGACGCTTGCAGGCTTTACTAGAAGATCTAACTGCTACTCGGACGACGGCGTCTGGTTTGTCTTCGACCTCGGGCGCCTGCTTCGCCTTCTTTGGGAGGCTCACGGTATTTTTTTATCCAATTC
>CALHRQ010000324.1 GCA_938038175.1 uncultured Granulosicoccaceae bacterium
CTTTTGCTCAGCGGGTCTCTTCGCGACTCTAATAAACAGCGATAAAACATAAGCGTCCATGCTTACATTGAGCTTGCTCACTAAGAACTCTTACCTATAATCAGATTGAAACCAAGATCATTTATGGCAGGAATTTTCTCGCCATCGCGCAGAGCGAGTAACGCTTTAGCAGTCTCTTTACCCATTTTGAATCTGGAAACTTCCACATTCGTTAGTGGAATCGGCAACGCCTGACCGATACCAATACCGTTAAAACCTACCAGAGCCATTTTTTTGGAATTTTTTATAATTGCAGCAAGGCAGTGGAGCATCGCACCCACAGCAAAATCATCGTTTGCAAAAAAACACAATCCAGGTCAAGGTGCTTCGCTAATAGTTCTTGCATAGCAGATCTACCCGTTGCTAACGAAGCTTAAATCAATTTTTGCAGTAATCGCTACCTGTATTTTGGCTATCAGTGACGTTATACCACCCGATTTCCCGGCCCCCGTCAATTTGGTCGCACTATTCAATGCGGGTGGCGGTACCGACTAACTGCTCAGAGGCTTGGCGCCGCACTTTGAAGAAGCCATCGCTCAGAGTGTGTTTATTTCTAATATATCAGGTGGGTCCAGCACCGTTGCAGCGTCGGCATTATCAGAACAAAAACCAACAGGGTACCAAATGGCGTACATGTCCATCACGGTATCAACTATCCAACCTCAAAATTAAAAAAGTACCTTATGGGCTGGATAGCTGGACACCAATCTGCTCGATTGCTGCATCACCCACGCTACTTTTCGTATCAGATGACTTTGCTGACATTGCCGATTTTTAAACCATATTGCACCTGCTCGACAGGCTGACCATTTGGTCCATAGACAGAACCAACAAGTGTCACATCGCAATGGTGTTTGATCGGCGCATAGTCGACTTTATATTCGATCGAAGAGAAGCCAGGCTCACCCGTAAACGTATCAGCCTCTACCATTAGTACTTGTTCATCCAATAGCTTTGGCGCTTCATTGCGGTATTTCGGTATGCTGAATGTCCTTTTAATAGCGACGACCAGGCACTCGCGACCTGATGGCTCCATGCCCATCGTATAACCTGCCAACATACCGGTGTTGTTCAGCAATTCCATTTCAGCAGACTTTATCTATTGACTGAATATGCAAGAAGCTAACATAAAGAAATCCAGTACTCACCAATGCAGTACCTATTAACCCTACATGTAATAACACCAAGTTTATTTACTCAACTTCGCTCAGCAATTCCTGATTACCCTCAGCCCGCTACACCAGTTGACCAAGCGCTTTAAAGTTACCTTGTTCGATGACCATGAGCGCTTTGCCGAACATTGCGCCTTCGTCTTCCGCTTCTATCATTTCATCAAATAATAGTAGTCCGTGCACACCAGCAACATGCATATTCTCGAGGTTTGCGTTCAAACGATTGTCGAGACTCACCAGATCGGTGAATGAATAATGCAGCTCTTCTACCGCCTGCTGACGCTGAAGCCACATAGAACACACATTCTCTGCATGTTGGTAGACGACGTTTTCTACAAGGCAGGCATGGTTAGTTGATTTGAACTGAGCCACCCTTAATGCGGTTTGCACCAGAAGAGCGCGTAGAGATGTAAGCACCTCGAATGATCACCTTGCCGGCTTTGGTTAGTGTGATACTGGATTTTCCGCACTTCAGTATTAACTCTTGGTTTGCCCGAAGGAAAACACGCTCACCATCAGCGATCAATTCGTTATTTTCTTGATCTGGAGGCCACATTTGCAGTGAGGTATCGCTGGTTTCGAGTCTGGCGGTTTCGGATTTGGTGTTTGCAGATTCAGGAGCTGTTGGGGAATCAACCAGATCCTTATTGTGGATAAGACCCATGATGATCGGCTTGGTAATGTCACCACCTTCGAACAGCAAGGCGGCTTCTCTACCAATCGCATCTGAATCTATGATGACAGTGGCCTTCGCCATCACTGGTAGTTCTGAATTATTGCCCGAATAAGCAACTATTGGACTACCGTTAGGGCCGATACCGGTGATGACACCAATCACCACACCGTTTATCTTTGTTTGATTGTCAATGCTGTTGTCGCTCAATGAGGTTCTCCCATTACGCACCTGATGAGGCTTTGCACCGATAAGAATCTGGAGCCTATTAATTTATTCAGTTTGCTCATGTCTTCAGTTGTTGAAATTTCGCTGAATAGCCAATAGCTGAATAGCAAAACATTGGGTCCAAGTTCTTCGTTTGTGGTTCCAGTGCTATTTTATGTAGCCCAAATGCTAACTCTCCTACCTGGCTAGATCATGTGAGTTATTACCCACATTTTGGGTAAACATCACATATTTAGTGGTTTTTAAAGTGCTAGGTTATAGAGTCCGTCGCTAGGCTGCATGGCAAATAACCATCTCACGAAACCGGTATATCTTCTACTGCCAATTCGGGTAATCGCACTCCCTAACTCTTTGTGTAACATGATTTTTTCGGGTGATGTGCCTAATTTATGGATATGGGCGCTATTGTCCCTGGCAAGGAAAAGTAGATTGACTACGTAAATCGCTATTCTGACTTCACAGTCACAGTCACAATCACAATCACAATCACAATCACAATCACAGTCACAGTCACAGTCACAGTCACAGTCAGAACTAGAACCAATACCAAAATAATTGTATAAGTTCAATAAGCGATACTACGCTCTGTTCTATAAGATAATTGTTTAAGTTCAGTAAGCGATACCGCGCTCTGTTTAATTGATGGCAATTTATTTTGTGCAGGGTTGTGGTGGCGTCGCCTGCAAGAGTTTAAATGTACTTGCCGCAGCTTCAGCCTAAGTTCCTACACTTTCTCCCATCGCCCACTCTTACCTGCTTTGTAAATTGCATCAATCACTCGCTGGTTGGCAACAGATTCCTCCAAAGAAAATAAATACTGCTTTTTCCCGGCAACAGCTCGAGCAAACGCTTCCACCTCCAATTGATACTGATTAATTCCGGTATAGCGAAAAATCTGTGCCTCACTGTGCGTTCGATTATGCAATCGAACCTCGTCCCCTTCGTACAGATTGGAATTGAACGGCGCACTCAGCTCTATAAAACCTTTATCACCATGAAATGCAATACATTGTCGATTAGCCAATTGAGTTGATAGATAGAAACTCAATTCAAAGCCATCAAAATCCGCACGGACACTGGCATAGCGGTCAGTGCCAAACTTTGGATCGAATTCAACAGTGGCCTGCAAGCGCTTGGGTTCGAGCCCTGTTGCAAAACGAGTCGCAACAGTTGGATACACACCAATGTCCGGAATAACACCACCGCCGAGTTCAGGTCGATTACGCATGTTGTCCGCATCAACATTGAAATATGTAAAAGAAGCATCCACCTGACGCAATTTGCCAACAGCACCTTTGGCTATAAGATCTTTCACTTTTAGCCATTGAGGGTGATAGGTCACCATAAACGCTTCGGAGACAATCACCTTGTGCTTGTCTCGTGCCTTGATCAATCGTTTAATCTCAGATGCCTTAAGTGAAATGGGTTTTTCACACAGCACATGCTTGCCCGCCTCAGCCGCTTTGACAGACCATTCGATATGGTGAGATGTTGGTAATGGGATATACACGGCGTCGATATCGTCTGACGCCAGCATATCTTCATAAGATCCAAATGCCAGCGGCACACCAAATTGCTTCGCCACTTTGCGAGCTTTCTTAACATCGCGAGATGCGATACCCGCTACCACACAGTTATTGGCTTGTAGCATGGCGGGAATAAGGTGTTTAAATCCGATCAGGGCAGTTGACAATATTCCGAAACGAATCATAGGCGAAAACCTCTTTAATCTAGTGTAAAAGTGGGGTCAGACCTCCCAAAACCATTGAAAGCCAACGTATTTCTAGAAAATGCAACGTGAACATAGCGATTAGAATGCATTTTTAACAAAAAAAACACAATATAAACAATGCGTCGGTTCCTTCAATCATGCCCCATCCTCTAAGCTCATATTCCTGCATCCAGGCTGACGAATTTTCAGTTTCACTTGCTCATGGTAATGCTCTGATCCAACTGCTACGGATTCTGTCAATATTGGATTCTGCTGAAAGCAAGATTCTTTGAGCGCATCTGCTATTGCAATGTGACGCGACTTCTCGAATAGAACAGTCAGCGCATCCAGGCATCTTTGTCTTTGTTGAATTTAACAAGCCACTGCTAGTTGTGACAGCGCTGTGTCAGGTGCCAGACCTGAATGGGTACGAAATGATGGTTGGCTCTTGGTACGGCATACCCTTACCTGCTTAGATGTTGGCTTGACGGTTCTGGATATTAAACTGTGTATCCAGACTCGATAATGCAACCTAAGGCTCCTGTAGGACGAGACTACAGAAGAATGTCATTACTTATCAATATATTGAGATGGCCTGACCCCCAGAAGCCCAGAAGACCCCCACTGACCCCCAGAAGAAGACCAGATGAAGCGTTAGAGCAAGCTTCGTCGTTTTCGCTTATTAACCTTCCGGGCATGGTGTACCAGCAATACCCCACGCCAAAATATCATTCACATGTTCTTGTAAACTATAGGGCGCAGGCTCTCGATTTCCACCGGGATTCCAGGCCCAATGTAAAATTAGATCGTGATTCAGGTGTTCTGCTATTTTAAGTGTGTCTCTACCACCGTTGGTTTCAGGGTTACGCAGTTGTTCGCAGATTTCTTGGCTTGTGCGTCCAAACCAATGCGCGTTAGCTGGTGCTAAAGACCAATTCATTGCGACACGGGGAGCCGCATGATCGGTCGCATTGGCGTTTTCCCAATCTTCACTCTTACTCGTGTGGCAGGTGCTGCACAAAATAGTCTCGGCACCAATGCGGCTATTCCCTGCTTGTATATTCATGCCATGAACACGCGTCTTGCCATAAGAAGGCCCGGACCACATCGGGCGATCCGATGGGCCGGTATGGCAATTTGCACAACGTGGATGGCTGGCCACTTCATATATTCTTGACCAGGATTTCAGGCCTTGCGATAAACTAACAGATCCTTCTTCTGGTGGCTTTATTTCAACCCTCTCGTCCGCAGCTTTAACAACAGCTGATAAGCTTAATACCAATACAATAGTTGTTGCGTGTAAGTATTTCATCAGCATAATCCCCTTACACAAAATCTATTTGTTTATTAAATGGCAACTCGCGGATGCGCTGACCTGTTGCGGCATAGATTGCATTACCCAATGAGGGTGCAGCCGGTGGAACACCGGGTTCACCTATGCCTCTAATTTTTTTAGCGTTGTTAAGTGCGACCACTTCAAACTCTGGCACTTGATATAGACGCATGCCTTCAAAGGCATGGTAGTTGTCTTGTTGCGCTGCATAGTTTTCGAAGGTGGTTTCGCAATTCATGGCATGCGCCATACCGAATATGACACCCCCGAAAACCTGCGCTTCAAGGTTAATCGGGTCAAGCACTTCACCCACATCGACAACAACATACACTTTATCTATTTTGATTCCTGCATCGGTATGAGTGACTTCTGTAACAATAGCTGCAGGAACGCCAAACGACATACAAAACGCCACGCCGCGCCCCCGGTTATCACCTATAGACGGGCCATCCCATCCCGATATTTCACCGACTTTTTCCAATACTTTTTTTGAAGTGTCATCAAGACACAACCGTATGCGTTCTGCCAGCGGATCCGCCCCGGCTTTAAGAATTAATTCATCGAGTAAAGAGTCATGAAAAAAACCGTTACCCGAAGCTCCAACTGATCGCCATGAAGAAATGGGCACCATCACTGGGGCTCGGTAACCTGTGACTCGATAATTAGGTATATCGAAAGGCTGATCCCACGAACCGGTTGTGATAGTTGCATCCGGACCAGGTATACCGATTCCCATAAGCCTGCCAAACCAATCTGCCATGAGCGCTGATTGACCCACAGACAAATCAAATGTCTCTACTTTCCCGTCAGCAACTTTTCCGCGCCCTTTTGCAACGGCTCCTGGACGTAAGTAGTCATGCGTCATGTCCTCTTCACGCGACCAAACCAATTTAACAGCCGTACCTTTCAGGACCATAGCGATTTCAATTGCTTGCAAAACATGTGTATCTTCAAGCTTATGACCGAAGCTACCACCCATGGGTTGAACGTAGACAAAAACGTTTTCGGCATCGAGCCCCGTCATCTTGACTGCATGGTCACGAACAAACAGCGGGATTTGAGTGCCTGTCCAGATCTCACACTTTTCATCTGTCACCAAAACAATGGCATTCATCGGCTCCATGGGTGCATGTGCCAGGTATGGCACTTTGTACGTAGCTTCAAAAATTTCACCGTGTTCTAATGCGGCTTCAACATCTCCTTCGTCGCGCTGCCGGTGATCACGATGATCATCAACATCAATCACGTTTTCTATTTGAGTAAAAATCTCTGCAGTACTGGCAGGATAAGGCCCCGCTGCCCACTTAATATCTATCGCCTCAGCAGCGCGCCATGCACGCCATGTGTTATCCGCAATAACAGCCACGCCCTTTTCAATGGGCAATACCTGTTGTACACCACGCATCGCTTCAGCTTTACCGGCATCAAAGCTCTCTACACCTGCTCCCACACCCGGATTCGCTCTAACCGCAGCGTGAACCATTCCCTCTAGTTGTAG
>CALHRQ010000325.1 GCA_938038175.1 uncultured Granulosicoccaceae bacterium
CAAAATTGAGCGGACCATAAGGTACACCTGGAATAGCATCGACTTGAAAGTTCTCTACATATACCGCAACATCATTGGTGTCTGTATTCCAACGCATGAACATGTTGCGCCCGTACCCTAAATCTTTGGTGTCGCGAAAGGTTACATGGGCCGACTGACAATTGGCAGGATCACATTCTGCTTCCGATAAGTCTTCATTTAAAAATCCGTTTTGGATTCGCCATTTATCAAAAGAATCTCGGTTACTGGTTGGGTCTATGGTGTTGTAATAGGCTTCCGGGAAGTCTTTGACATTGTCTACAGATCCTATCAATTCTCCATTTCGAGGAATACCTGGAGCCTGATTTAAAAAGGCAACAAATGCATCTGGATCTTGTGTGGTGGGGAATCTTGGTACTTCCTGCTGATCATCGCCCCGGCAACCAAGCAAGGTCACACATAACAATGTCAGACCAATACTTGTTCGGTAAGACTGCTTGGTTAAAATAGACAATCCAGTTACATTCATTTTGTTCTCACTCATTTTATTTTACATCCAAAGCTACAGTGAAAGACTCAGCGTGAGTTCTATCAATTGTCTATCGTAACCAATATCCCCTTCGGCGTCGGTAGATACAAAACGATACAGTAAGTTGGCTTGCGTTGATTTGGAAACCTCGAAACCCATACCAAGCTCTGCAATAAACGAATTCGCATCAATCAGATACGCAAAACGATTTTCTGCTAATCCACCAAATGCGGGGTCAGCTTCTATGGCGTTAGCGTTGTTAATTATATTGAGGGTTGGGGTGGCGGTTGAAATTTCATTGCCAATGACGAACCTTAAGCCAGACCTAAACACTAACCGTGAAATTGGCGAAAAATTCGTTGTTAAAAAAAATGTCGTTTTCGTTGAATCAAACACCTCGGTTTCGGCATCACGCATCTCTGCCCTTACACCAAGTGTTGTATCGAAGAATGCTGTAGGTTGCAAATTAACAGAACCAATGACATCCAATATCACACCATCACGAATGAATGTCTCTGAATCCAGAAACCCGACCCCAGCGCCAAAACTGATAAACGGTTGTGCACCGCGAGTTTTAAACTCATTAAACCAGCCAAAACCAATCCGATAGCGTGACTCCCCAAGCTCTTCGATACCGTTATTATTCTCAAAACTGGCTGAACCGGATAGGGATATCCCTGAACCTCTGGTGGCAGTGTTTACAAGCTCTTTCGAAAATATACTTAACGCGACTCGCCCTTGCAAAGCCGAGGTAGATTCAATGTCTTGTGTAAGCTCCGCCTTAGCAGGATTACTGTCACTAATGAACTTTAAGTCAACACCTGTGATGCCAAACGCCAATGCCGCATTGGAGCCCAGTGTGTATAACAGCACAGCAAATCCAAGCGTAACGTACCTTTGCATACATAAATCCTTATATTATTATTTAAGCAGTATAAATATTGAAACCCACACAAACGCGCTTTGTGTAGCCGCGCTTACGCATATAAAACACACCATTAATCCAGATCAATAAGCCTACAAGCCAGATAGGTAAAATTGCACCACCACCTGATCCTGACACTTCAGGAATATTACCTATTTCAGACGCAACAGACCCTGTCTCTACAACAGGCGCAGATCCTATTCTTCCTATAAAGTTAATCGTGTTATCCAATTGGCGATCACTGTCGTTCGAACTACTGTCAGTAAGAACGAGCTTGATACAACGAAGCCCGGCTGATAATCCACTTTGGAAATTAGAACTACTTGATGTCGGGCAGTTATTAGCAATTGCTTGCGCACTACTTAGCTCATCGTTTCCACTAACATCAAATGCAGACCATGTGGCAGAATCTGGGTCATAGACTTCTAACAGCGGCCTTAAGGGTAAATTAGTCGAGAGTTGAATAATCACTTCGGAATTTGATGCACCGGCATCCCTGACTTTAAAATTAAAAATCCCGGTGCTTGCCATCATTAGAGAATCCACAGAAGCACTTATCGCTGGAAAGACGAAATTGGCCGCATCTAAAAATTCAGAACGTGAAAGTTCTATTGCTGCAGAAGAAAAATTGTTTGCTTGTGCTGCGCGAAGCGCAATATCGCCCAATGCAAGATCACTATCACTGCTGATAACAACCGGGTTGGACATAACGGTACTTGACGCAAGCAATCGCCTGGCATTGGTATCATCGTCATCCAGTGAAAATGGGTAACCATCCTGATCACCATCGGACAGGGGTTCACAGGCATCCCCTACCCCGTTACCATCAGCGTCGTTTTGAAGTTGGTTGGAAACGATTCGACAATTATCGTTTGTATCGGGTATGCCATCACCATCTATGTCAACTGCGTCTTCAACGACTCGACCTTCCAGACCAGATAGATAACGAACGGCTTGCGTTAGCTCAAGTGTCGAGAATTGGTTTCCAAATGCGGGCATTGCGCTTTTACCGTTAACTACACTTTCTACCAAACTTTCCAGGCCACCGGTTCTTGCCAGCAAAGCGTTCCAGGTGGCTTCCTCGCCAAACAAAGGAGCGCCACTAAGACCCGTCAAATGACAGTTTAAGCATTTTTTCTCAACCAATTCCTTTCCACTAGCGAAAGATTGTCCTGATAAGCCCGGCATACCATCATTATCAGGATCTATATCACAAGCATCACCAAATGTATCCATGTCCATATTGGATTGATCAGGATTTTCCAGCAGAACACAATTATCTGTGTTATCGAAAATACCGTCACCATCTGCATCCGACGCTGTAATGCTCACTTCAACTGATGCTGATCTTTTACCACCTGCATCTTCCGCTTCATAGCTGAACCGATCTTGTTGCGTAAAGTTCGCAGGTGGTGTGTAGAGCACGTTCCCTCCCTGCACAATGATCTCACCACCAAGCATGGAACGATTTGATGATAAAACGATTGTCAGTGCTCTGGCTTCTGGGTCTCTATCATTTGCCAACACATCGAGTGCCTGGCTGTTACCCGCAAAGGTAAAAACAAAACTATCTGGCTGCGCCTCAGGCGCTTGATTATCATCAACAACGTTAACGTTAATCACATTTGTAGGAGATACAGCACTTTGATTATCAACACCGATTAAATTGATTGTTGTTGTCCCAGGGTTTAGCCCTGCCACCACAAGCTCACCCTGTGCATTAACCTCAGCAAGAACAACAGCTGTATCTTGCGATGCAGCGCTAAGCATAACCGTCGAACCTTCTTCATCCGTAATAGCTATAGGAAATATTTCTGATGAATCAATAGCAATATTAATTGCCTGCTGATTACCTGCTAATGACACCATTGGCGGGGCGTTAATAGTATTAACAGCAGCGCTATTAATTGTCACTGGAATAACGGCCGTTTGCATTTCACCGCCGGTATGCTCTATCGAAACCCAAACCTCAGTGCTGCCTTGTTGCACCCCAGTCACTTTTATCG
>CALHRQ010000326.1 GCA_938038175.1 uncultured Granulosicoccaceae bacterium
GTCAGCGGTCCGACGCCACCGGGTACGGGTGTGATATGTGAGGCAATCTCGCGAACTGCGGCAAAGTCGACATCACCCACATTGACGTTGGTGATGAACGGGTTTAGAAGATTTTCGGGCACGGTAACGCTTGAGTTTTCAAGCGCAATGATGGGTGCTTCGTTTACATCGTTGATTGTAACTAACAAGGGTTTGAAAGCTTCTAAATTGCCTGAGTCAGTAACCTTTATAACAAGTGCAATTGGCGATCCGTTGAATGTTTCAAAATCGTACGTGCCATTAGAGATGATCTGCATGGCGCTATTGATAAAGAAATCATTGCTTATACTGTTTGTACTATCCAGGATAGTTACATCTGTAGCGTCGAGAATCTCACCATCCGGGTCTGATAATGACGTGACTGTTGCCACGACGTCTCCTGTCTGGTTTTCATCAATGCTTGCTGTGGCATTGTCAATATTGATCGCTGGCGCTTCATTTACGTTTTCGATAGTAAGGTTAAAAGGTGCCGTTGCAGTCAAACCGCCATGATCTGTAAATTGGATCGTATAGTTAAGATTGGGCGAGGCAAGGGATTCTAAATCGAACGCGGTTGATAAAACGATTTGCAGGGAGTTGTTTACAGTGAGGTTAGTTGCGACATTTCCTGAACTGTCCAGAATCGAAATATCTGATGCAATGGGATTTGCATCGTTAGCATCAATATCATTTATGAGTATGTCAGCCAACACAATGGAATCAGTGTTTTCATCGACACTCTGTAATGATGGAGACAAAGAGATTGCAGGTGCTTCATTCTGGTCAGCAATATTAATTGTTAGTTGAACCTGTGCGAGCTGCCCATCCGAGTCGGTGTTGTTGATGATGAGATCAAAAGTAGGCGTAATTTCAAAATCAAGATTGTTGTGGAGTGTTATCAGATCTCCAGATGCGTTAATTCCAAAATCAGTACTCACGCTGCCATCTGCGTTGTGAACCGTAACGTTAAAGTTGGCACCGTCTTCGTCATCATCGGCTACTACAGTAGTGATCACTTCTCCGGTTGTGTTTTCTGCAGGATCTGAAATGGCCCCAATGCTTAGAGTTGGTGTATCGTTAACCTGCTGTATACTGATATTAAAAGTACCGGTTAATGGTGCTGTCGTATTCGGTGTTGTAATTTCAAAATTAAAAAGATCAGTAAAATCCTCGTTCCCCAGGTGCGAATAGCTCAAGTCGCCATTGTTGATATTTTCCTGAGTGAATGTGTCACTTACCCCCAGAGCAGTGCCATTTAGTAGTAGTTCACCGTGTTTAGTGTTATTGGGTAGAGCGGTGATTTCGTATTTGATGTCTGTGTTACTTGCAGTGGCATCTATAGTTGACAGCTCATTGCTGGTTATGGTGCGGATTGATCCTTCATCCAGTACCAAAGTATTGTTCGTTAAAATGCTGGGTGTAATATTGATGGCGGATACAGTGCCTAATGTTATAGCCCCAGGTACTTTTGTCGGATCTGTAAGTGCGGTAACCAGGTCAGTATCATCCAGATCAAGTGGTAAGTGGCTAATTTCGCCTTCAAGATTGGTAAACCATATTCGACCATTGGTGTCGTCTAATACTATGTCATTAATAATCGGTAGTTCTGTAACAGGATCGCCAATGATGAAAAAATCTGAGTGTAGGGCTAAACCGAAATTTGGCTGATCAAAGTCATAAGAGAAAGTATAAATTACGTTAGCGTTTGCCAAGTACGTAATGTTGTTTGTGTTGTCTATTGCAGTGCCTTGCGGTTCGCTATTATCAAAAAACGATCCACTGTTTGAAGTGACGCCCGGGTTTATTGGTAGATAGCCTGAAGTAGTATCACTTGATATACCAAGGGAGAATAGCAAGTCGTTGATGTTGCCAAAATTTGCCCAAGTTGAAATATCAAAGTCTATGCTTGGATGTGATAAATCTTCAGCAATATCAAAGCCGGCTATGTCGTCAACTGCTATATTTCCCAGGTTTCCAGGAATTCGTGCTACAGAATTATTAAAATCAAGCTGTACCGTATAGCCATTAAAAGGATCATCGCTCGTGACTATGGGTACTCTTAAGATGCGAATGTTATCGGAGACCGGCTGGCCTTGCTGCAGAATATACAGGCTATTGTCGAGTGTATCAATTTGAGCTGCAGCGAGACCTAGTGAAACCTGACTATTGAAAAGAGGAGCTGTCGTATTGATTTCGAAAGTGTTCCTACCATCTTTATTTGCTGAATAAACCACTGTTCGATCGTTCGTAATAACGTTTGCGTGACGAATGTAAAATAAGCCCTGGCTTTCAGAATCGTAAACGACATCAATTATGTCTGCTAAAAAGGTCCCTAGCGCAGTCGAAAAATTTAAAGACCCAACAATCAACTGTACCGAGCTTCCGTCTTCATTCATACGGAAAATTTGTCGAGAGCTTTCATCAACGAAATATACTTTTGCCAACGCTGTTGGGCTTCGATATTCAAAAGCGCCAATGTCTTTGAATTCGTTATACGCTTGCCCGGTGGCATCTTGGCCACCTGTGCCACTTCCTGTATCAATAGCATTGCTGCCCGCAAGCAGTGCCAGATGCGGTGCATGGCTGCCGTTACTGTTGGTTAAGGTGCTTGCCAGGTTTGCAGTCAAATTCAAGCCGTCACCAGCGCGCCCGACCAGGTCACCAAAATTAGCGATAATGGTATTTTCACCCGTAATGAGATTAAACCCATTGCTGATAATATCAGGGTGAAGTTGCTCATTTAACGCATTGCCGGAGGTGTTATTAGTCACAATCGTATTTTCGATTGTGATACTGCTGAACGCGTCTGAACTGAGCGCACCGTTGTCGTTAATGGATTCGTTGTTGGCAATTGTTGAATTCATAATTTCAACGCTTGCACCACCAACAGCGTATATACCACCAGCTTGATCGGTTGTCTTGTTGTTAAATATAGTCGTGTTAGAAATAGTGTGCGTACCGGCACTCACAAGGTTAATGCCGCCGGCGATCACTGAAGTGTTGTTGGCGATCGTCGAGTTGCTGATCTGGCTACTACCCGTGTTGCTTATTGCACCACCGGCACCTACGCCTACTGCACCAGAAAGCGCTTCTGCTCGATTGTTATCAAGAAAAACGTCGTCTAATATTAAAGAGCCATTTGAAAAGATGCCGCCACCCTGGCCATCTCTTGCGATGTTATTTTGGATGGTTGTATCACTTGCGTTCAGAAGTGCCACGCTGAAAATAGCACCAGCGAATCCATCGGCGGTATTGTCGTCAAACAAGCTATTGTTAGTAATGTTAACGGTTGACTGGCTAAGCGCATACAACGCGCCACCATCGCCACCAGTGTTAGTCGCATTCTTAATGGCGTCATTATTTAAAAATGTCACTGCATCAAGATTAACCGTGGTGGGTCCCAAAGTTGCCAAGCCTCCACCATTGTTCGCCGAGTTTAATTCAAAAATACTGTTTGTTGTTGTGACTGTAGATTCACTGGCCAACATGCCACCACCAAGATTGCTGGCTGTGTTGTTCTGAAAAAGCACGTTGTTAAACGTGCCGCCAGCAGCGCTTTGAACGCTGACGCCTCCACCATTACCGTCAGTCGCGTTACCCAAAAAACTGCCGCCTTCCATAATCAAGGTGCCACCAAACGCATGTAAGCCACCGCTATTGATCAGCGCAGAGTTACCATCAAATTGCACATCATTAAGTGTGAGTGTTCTGCCAGCGACACCGCCATTGCCATCGAATAAAATCCCGCCCCCTGAGGTGTTGCTGTCTCCTCCAGAAATAGTGATATTGGATAATGAAAAATCGGTTTGATGAATTTGCATAACGCGCATATTGCTTGGCGCACTAGAGTTTGAACCAACCGCTTCGATCGTTGCTGCATTATTGGTATCACCAATCATCTTGAAAGGCGCCAGAATATCCAGGTCCCCTGTTGCAGAAACGTCTTCGTTAGCACCATCTATTTCCAGTAGAAAGTGCGTGCTACCAAGATTGATCGTGATGTTGGCGGCGTTGGGGTCATTGTTTGCTGCGGTTACTGCTTCTCGTAATGAGATGTCATTACCCATCGCTGAAATAAACAGGTTTTCGACGCTGGAGTAGTCGTAGCTTGCGTCGAGCTTATCGTTTGCAAAGTTAACACTCAAAGTTTGTGTTAGCGGGTCCCATGCAGCAGCGAGTGTGTTGTCCCAGCTGTTTCTTAGGTCGACTGAAAATAGTTGGGCTGTTTCAACGGTACCGGTGGTGGTTTCCAGTGTCCAGTTGCCACCCTTGTTGACAGCACCTGTTTTATCTTCACTGGCTGCTATGTCGGCGTCCGTTAATTTCGCCAGTGACTCAATCAGTTGTTGTCCGTCTGCAAGAGCTGTGACGTCGCAGCCGTAGAGCAATATATCGGCCTGTTCGGAAAGCGCGGTTTTCCAACTGGCGATATTGGTTTCATGTTGAGCCAAAGATTCGGTATTGATAATGTCGCTGCCGATTTGAATGCCAGCACCGTGGTTGTGAGAAATGATGTGGATAGAACTGATGTTGTTGAATTGTGTCAGCGTGTCACTGATGACATCGACCCCGCTTGTGTTGGAATCAATTATCACTATTTCAATATTCTGGCCTCGATTCACAAGTAGATCATCAATCAAGTCCTGGTATTCAGGTACGCTAGAATCAATAAAGGCAATTTCGCTGATGTCAGTGCCGTTTTCAATACCTGAGTCGTTGCTATCTGCTTTTAAAATCAGATTCTCAGGCTCATTGGAACCGATTGGGTCGAACACAGAGGCATCTGTTTCCCAGGCGTCGCTCAGTAAAGCACCGCCAATGGCGCTCAGGGCATC
>CALHRQ010000327.1 GCA_938038175.1 uncultured Granulosicoccaceae bacterium
AGCTCTCAACCCTCTGTTATCAATAGCTTAATGCGTTATCATTAGCTCAATGGGTCAGCATCGCATAAAACTCTACCAAGGCTCAGTCAATGACTGCAGCTATCTGGATAATCGCCAGGCGATAAACATATACGCAGACCCGCATCACCCTCACCCTAGAGCGGTGTACAACCAGCTGATAAAACGTGGTTTTCGGCGTTCTGGAGAATATGTCTACCGGCCAGGTTGTGCTGATTGTAATGCCTGCGTTCCGGTCAGAATCCGCTGCGAGGATTTTCAACCGCGGCGCACCGACAAGCGCAATCAAAAGCAGAACAACGATCTTAGGGTTGATTACAAACCTGCTCGCTATACCGACGAATACTTTGATTTGTACAAACGCTACCTCGACACAAGACACGCAGGTGGTGGAATGGATGATCCGGAACCAGAGGATTTCGAACGCTTTTTACTCAATCCCTGGGGAGAGACTCTGTTTGTAGAAATCTATAACAAGAACGTACTGGTTGGTGTTGCAGTGACTGATGCCACCACTGATGGCCTCTCTGCTGTCTACACTTTTTTTGATCCCGAACTGCACAGTCGAGGTTTGGGCAGATTTTGCATTTTACAACAGATAGAACTGTGTCGCGTCATGTCCCTGCCCTTCCTTTACCTGGGCTATTGGGTGCACGGCTGCCAGAAGATGCAGTACAAAACTGACTTTCGACCACAGGAACATTTTAACGGTCACGAGTGGGTCGATTACGACTAAAAACTGAGCAAGCCATAGACAGCATTTATAAACGTGATGCCTGCTCTATCCCCTGAAGATAAAGATCATACATATCCACTGGGCCCCACTCATCACGCAGCTGAGTGAAGAGCTCAGTGGCTTTTTGCCAGTCACCTGCTTTGCTCGCCTCCATGGCCATTCGGTGTACGTTCAAAAATTGCTTGATCTCATTGGTGCTTGATTTTTTAGGACCCAAAGGCTGCAACATGGTGACGGGTTTTTTACGCCCCTTGACTGTCACGGTATCCAGCTCTCTAAAAAGCATATCAGGCAGGGCCTCAGCTGTTTTATCCGACACCACAATGGGGACGTGGTACTTGCGTGTTTGCGCTTCAATGCGCTGTGCAATGTTGACGGTATCGCCCACCACGGTGTAGTCCATCCGATACTCCGAACCCAGCGGCCCCACCATGGCCAGCCCGGTACTCACGCCAACCCCAACCTGAATTTCCGGCAAGGACTGTACAATGAAACGTTTATTCAGTTCTTCGATTTCGCCCTGAATATCCATGGCGGCAGAGAGCGTATCAAAAGCATGTGTTGCTGAACGCGCGGGTGCACCCCAAACCGCCATAACACTATCGCCCATAAATTTATCAATGGTGCCGCGATGCCTCACCACCACCTTACTGACCACTTCAAAATAACCATTGAGCCAGGTGGCAATCTGATGTGACTGCAACTGCTCGCTAATAGCGGTGAACCCGATAACATCGCAAAATAAAACGGTAATCTCTCGCTCTTCTCCATCGAGCCCCATGCTGCCTGGATCCCTGCTGTAAGCACTGGCAAGTTCTGGTGGCACATACTGGCTGAGCAAAGAGGCAAAACGCTTTCGATCCCGAATTTCTGCAAAGTATTGCAGCAACACATAGAGACCGTACAGCACTAATACAATCAGTAATTCAAACTCAAGCGGTATGTTGGATACAGCGGGTGCTTTTTGAATGTAAAGCGCGACAATACCTCCTGCTGCCAAAAGGGCCAGAACCGATCCACCAATCAGTCGAAACCAGGGCAGTCCGATAGCCAGCAAAAGGGTAATTAGTTGTGTACTCCAGAAGATAGAGCCAAAGGGCGAAGCTTCGAACAAATTGTATGAATTTCCACCGCGCACACTTAAGTTGAACAGCTCGCCAGATTCGCCCTCACCACCCGTCCAATCGAAGCTGAAGTACATACGAAAAACGCCGAGCCCTGTCAGCACCAGCAACAATAAGGCGAGAAGCAGTATCAAGGAAAAAGTGACGTTGCGTCGTGCGGGTTTAAAGTAAGGGATGATCAAGGACGTGTTGTCTCAGAATTAGGGCCAATCAACAAATGTCTCTGCCGTCTGTACTACTGATAAAATCCAAGTGTAAAGGTTAGCACAGCACAACGTGCTATCTTGCGCTTGATACCCTTGAAAACTATGCAGGTTTAAACAATATGGAAGAAGCGGTCATTGTTGCAGCAAAGCGCACCCCGGTAGGCAGTTTTCGCGGAACACTTGCGTCCGTTGCTGCTAGCGAACTTGGAGCGACCGTCATCAAGGCGTTGCTGTCTGAAACGGGTATAAAGCCCGAATTGGTTGATGATGTCATTATGGGGAATGTGCTCACGGCAGCTACTGGGCAGAATCCTGCCAGACAAGCCGCTATTGCTGGAGGTTTGCCAGACTCTGTACCAGCGCTGACAATCAATCGTGTTTGTGGCAGTGGGCTCGATGCAGTAGCACTGGCACGCGCAGCCATAATGGCTGGCAATGCACACATCATTATTGCCGGTGGCCAGGAAAACATGAGTGCAAGTGCGCATGCGGTACCGCATTCGCGTGAAGGCCAGGCAATGGGCAATTGGGAACTCGTGGATACGATGATTTCGGATGGGCTGTGGTGCGCTTTCAATAATTATCACATGGGTCAGACAGCCGAAAACCTGGTTGATAAATTTTCGATCAGCCGAGAAGACCAGGATGCGTTTGCCATTGAATCCCAGCAGCGCGCCGCTGCGGCACGTGAGAAATTCACTGACGAACTGGTGCCGGTTGAAGTGCCGCAACGGCGTGGGGAACCAACCTTATTTACCGAGGACGAATACCCCAAACCTGATTCCACAACTGAAAAACTGGCCACCCTGCGGGCTGCATTCAAACGCGATGGCAGTGTGACTGCCGCCAATGCTTCGGGTATCAACGATGGTGCTGCAGCGGTTGTTGTCATGAGTAGAAGCCGTGCGCGCGAGCTCGGATTACCCATACTTGCCAGCATCACCGCCAGCGCTACCGCCGGGGTAGATCCCTCAATCATGGGAACCGGCCCGATACCAGCAGTAAAGCAATGCCTCAAGCGCGCGGGTTGGCAACTCGATGAAGTCGACCTTATAGAGGCCAACGAAGCATTTGCAGCTCAGGCACTGACGGTTATGCGAGAGCTTAAACTCGACCCGACGCGCGTTAACGTCAACGGTGGCGCCATTGCATTGGGCCACCCCATTGGTGCATCAGGTGCCAGAATTCTGGTGACATTGCTGCACGAAATGAAACGCCGTAAGGTTGCCAAAGGGCTTGCCACACTGTGTATCGGTGGCGGTCAGGGTGTTGCGTTGGCATTGCAAAACGACACAGCCTAGAACCAGCGATGGAAATGACTAAGACGATGGCAACGGCAACGGCAACGGCGAAGGCAAAGGCAAAGGCAAAGGCAAAGGCAATAAAAGACAGACAATGGAAACCACAATGACAACTAAAATCGCGCTTATCACTGGTGGAACTACTGGGCTAGGCGCGAGCATATGCGAAACACTCGCTGATGCTGGCTACCACGTTTTTGCAAACCACCTACCCCTTATTCAAGAGCAAGCCCTGGCTTTCCAACAGGAGCAACAACAGCAACAGCGCAACATCGAACTCATTGCAGCCGATGTCACCGACCATCAATCCTGTATCGACATGGCAGAGGAAATAGCCACAAAAAAGGGCGCTGTCAGTATTCTGGTCAACAATGCGGGCATTACTCGCGATGCCACAATAAAAAAATTAACCGCTGAGAACTGGCAAAAAGTCATCGACACCAATTTGACCGGTCTTTTTAATGTGAGTAAGCCGATCGTGGAACAGATGCGTGATCAGGGCTTTGGTCGAATCGTTAATATATCTTCAGTCAACGCGCAGCGCGGCCAGTTTGGTCAAACCAATTATTCTGCAGCCAAGGCGGGTGTACATGGTTTTACCAAAGCGCTGGCACAGGAAACCGCACGCTATGGCATCACCGTTAATACCGTATCGCCTGGCTTTATTGCAACGGATATGGTGAAAACCATTCCAGAGGATCAGC
>CALHRQ010000328.1 GCA_938038175.1 uncultured Granulosicoccaceae bacterium
GGGGTTTAACAGAGCTGGATCTTACCGTGGCTAAAAACGCGCTGACTATTGATGAGCATTGTCAAACCTCCATGCGAGGTGTTTATGCCATCGGTGATGTAACTGGTGAACCCATGCTTGCACATCGTGCTATGGCTCAGGGTGAGTTGGTCGCGCAGCATTTATCGGGTGCCAAAGTATCCTGGGATAAACGGTGCATTCCAGCTGTGTGTTTTACAGATCCAGAGCTTGTTAGTGCAGGCCAGACAATTGATGAGGTTGAGGCAGCGGGTGTCGCGTATGCTGTAGCAGAATTTCCGTTTCAAGCCAGTGGCAGGGCGATGAGTATTGAACGTACAGATGGGTTTATCAGAGTCATCTATCAGGAAAATAATCATGTCTTATTAGGTGTACAGGCTGTTGGTGCTGGTGTTGCCGAGTTGTCGGCAAGCTTTTCACTGGCAATTGAAATGGGAGCGCGCTTGGAAGATATTGCTGCAACGGTACATGCACATCCAACATTGAGTGAGGGTTTTCAGGAAGCGTGCTTTTCTGCTCTGGGCCATGGGCTGCACGTGTAAGTACAGCCCTTCGTTATTTTTGTCTCGCCCTTCTTTTAAGCTTTGTGGTTTTCGGTGATGCTTTCGCCGTAATGAATAGCGTTAATTTTTTGCAATGACTTTAGGCAACAAACCTTTGAAGGTCATTCGCTTTTACGATTGTGTGCGGAGTAGTCCGTCGAATTTTTGATCCGCTTCCTGGATATACTTTTGCGGATTGGCCCGCCATTTCTTCTGAAATTTTTTGTTGTAGTTAAGGTATAACTTGCCGTTAACGATATCCCAAAGGTCTCCTTCGATTTTAACCAGGTTATCAACCGCCACACCGTAAGCGCAATACCCGCCATATTGTGGTGCGAATTTTTCAGGTGCAGCGACAAACATATCAAGATGTTCTTTCTTGGAAAACCGCCATTCGGCACCGTCCCAGCTTGTGGTTATAGATTTTGAACCTTTGATAGCTTTGCCCTCTGTAAAGTAGGCAACAGTGTCGAAGCCACGTATCGCGACTCCGTTGTGTTTATAGCCCCAACCTTTTTTCTCTAGTGTGTTGATGTGCGGTGCAGCTGCAGCAACTGTAGCAGCTGTAAAAAAGAGTGCCAGTGCCAGTGCGAACTTACTCATCATTTTCATTTTAAATTCTCCTAGATAATTGCGGTCAATTGCAGATCACCGTTTAGCGATTGCTTGCATGTATAGGCTTATCTGACCCTGGCAAGTTCCGGCTGTGCGCTCGCCGTTAGCGTTTTGTTTCGCGTATTTCAGGCGAATTCTATACGCAAATTTAATTTGACGAAACACTTGTAACGGCGAGCAGTTATTGGGTTTTGAACAAAAGTTCTGTTTTTTTTGTCAGATCCGCCTGAAATAGCACTTTTTTCGGGTCAGTTACTTTGGATATTGTTACTTTTTCGGTCCGAACTGTACGTGAATGTAAGGTCAACAAATCGACTTACTTTGTCGTAATTGACGATTTACTATGGGTTTTGTACCCAACAATGGCAATTTTGTGCTCTCAAAAGTATGAGTCTTTAACGGATTACTTCACTTTTTAGCTCGTATGTTCCACTAACTCAATGAAGCTCTTCTTGTATTTTAAATTCGGTGTTTCCTGAATAATTTCCTCAAGTAACTCGTTTTGTTGGTGCCAATCAACGGTGTAATCTTCAGGCTTTAGACGAACAAATGGTGTGTACCGCTCGCACCAATCAATCGCTAACTCTAAAGTATTCACGCATTGTTGCTTTGGTGATAAATACGTTTTTTCTCTAGCCACTGAACTATCCTTAATAAAGAATACTAATATTAAGCTGATCGACTCTTAATCAGGACAGATCATCAGCTCAAGTAGGTGGAAAAGTATGAGTGATCGCAATCTAGAAAGCATAACAATCATTAGGCGTCATCCTGATGGGCCGTTCCTTGGTGATAAAACAATTGCCACTTAGCGTCTTCATAAACCCACATCGATGCACGAAACGCTTTTTCTACGTACGTATCATAACGAATTATCGATTCATAGGTCGTCAGTGCGCAGCCATTCGCAAGCTTTTGGATTTGATACCGAGGCAACGGCAAAGTGGCCTCAAAAGGATTCACTCGAACAGGAAAAAACTCGTCTCGAGAATACTTACGACCGGAGCGCCCCACCTCAGTAAAATTCGCATGTAATTGCGCATCAAGCCAATCAGCGTCCCCTCGCAATGTGTATGTCCACAAACCTTCTTCTAGAGGTTTTATATCTTCGATATCGGGCTCAGTGCTAAGATACTTTGCTCGAGCCTCTTCGGCTACGGACAATCCAAGTTCAGTTATCGATATAAACTTAGTTTTTCCAACAGGGTTAAGAATCCATCCTTGCTCGTACATTGCATCCAGCACCTCCCAATCTATGCCTTTCCACGCTCGTACCTCACCAGCCTGATCGGTATGCTGTGTTAGAGCAAGAATAGCTAACGCGATTTCAGCAGTTTTATCAGAATCAATAGTCATACGACAAACTACCTCAATCAGGTAATTATTTCAGCGCTATACCTATCCAACTCGCATCGATGGTGAGATGACGCCTAACATCCAGGCTGAGGAACACTTGCAGCTCACGCTTGCTCTGGCGTATCCACGGTTGCGTGTGAACTGCAAGTGATTGCTCCGGCTATCTGTTAGGTTTGCGACGAAGATATCTCACCATCACAATTTCAACAAAACATATAACTACTCCCACAATGAGCAGGCTTCAATCACCTCCACACCTTGTGTTCGTAATAAATTACCAAAAGACTGAAAGTGGCCGGCACCGCAAATGATAAGAATCGGAAAGGAGCTTCTATCCATAATTCGTTTAAGCCATTCCTGCTCTCTCATTCTAATTGATTGATCTTCCAATTCTTTTTTTTTGTCTATGGCTTCCGTCGTATCCAAATCTTCGTAATCCATCAAAATTAACTGTTCGATTTCATATTGACTTTTGATACCAAGCGCTTGTCGTTCATCAGGCGTAGGTTCTATAATTTGGTAGTCTAAACCACTACTACTCGCGGTATCAGCGACTATTGTAGCGGTGTCTATTTCTTCAGCAATACCTACGAGATTATATTTTTTTAAAAGACTGACAATATAGCATTCAAAGTCTGTTCGAGTACGATCCCGCTGTACGGAATGTCGTGTTCCCACTAAAACTACTTTTTTCAATTAAAGATTCCATTTTCCAGCTTAAAATTAATTAACGCAGTTCGATCGATTTAAGAAGATATAGCTAAAAATATCGTACCAGTAGATTATTCTATTCTCGTGAAAATTTACCGAGTAAATCTAACAA
>CALHRQ010000329.1 GCA_938038175.1 uncultured Granulosicoccaceae bacterium
GCTTGGTCTCCAGTTCTCTCAATGTCATCAACTTCACATCAATAATCCAATTTTAGTAAACAACTCTGCCAGAAAATTTACCAATACAGGCTTAACAGTGGCTTTAGTCGTGTGTAACGCCCCAGATAGATAGCAAAAACATTATTAAATATCAATATGTTAATGGATTTTCTACATTTTTACAGCCTATTTAGGCATAATCAATGCTAATTATTTTACATACCATTCAATTTATATATTTAATAGCTTGCCGATAGCAATAGCATGCCTCAAAAAACCGTCAAAATCGATGAACTCAATGCACAGCGTAAGCGAGCCGTGCAGTTACGCCTCAATGGCGCGACCCTGGCTGCCGTACGCGACGAGGTTGGGCTCAGCACGCCAACCATCGTATCCGCGGTAAAGGCATTTGAGTCAGGCGGTTGGCCTGCGGTCAACGTCAAGCCGCGCGGCAGGCCCCACCGTCAGTCCGCAAATGGATTATCAGACCATGAGCTAAAAGATGCACTCAAGCGCGCCATGCAACCAGATAACGGTTCTAACAAGCTATGGTCTACCAAGGCAGTTGCTGATTGGCTGGAAACAGAATGCAAGCTAAGCGTTAGCACGCAAACCGCCGCCAGTTACTTAAACAAGTGGCATATTTCTATGCCAAACATGGCAAAAACCGCTCAACAACGCGAAGACGAAGAAAGCAAACGCTGGCTTTCCAATACCTATAAAGACTTTTGCTCGCAGGCGAAAAACACCGGCAAAACCATTCTCTGGATAGGCATCACTGCCTTTGAAGATGGCAGCTACCTGATTTACACCCACACACTACGTGGACGTTGTTACTGGCAGCTCTGCACTGCTCAACCCACCACAGATGACTATAAGCTGTTTTTTGATGCACTTAAGATGACCCACCCCAGGGGACTGGCATTGGTCTTGCCCAATCATTATCTGACTCGCGATGCTCGCTTGGGTGCTCACATAGAAGCGCTGTCTTCAATTTTTATTTCAGCCTCAGCCAATAAGCCTGAGCAAACCGATTCTTCTGATTTACCGAACCGCACAAAGGCGGAAAATGGACACAACATGAGTAATCCAAAACCCAACTGCAACACTGGCACACGCCCCGCAGCAAACGATGCTAAAAAGGCAGACCCGAAGATTGGATCTTCCGGGCTGGCTGCAAACAACAGCTGTGCCCTTCCCAATGAAGCACAGAGTCTCACGCACTTGCAAAGGTTAGAAGCGGAGAGTATTCAGATACTGCGCGAGGTGGTTGCCGAAGCGAATAACCCTGTGATGTTGTATTCGATTGGCAAAGATAGCGCCGTGATGCTGCATCTGGCTCGCAAAGCATTTTTTCCAGCGCCACCACCGTTCCCACTACTGCACGTTGATACCCGCTGGAAGTTTCAGGCGATGTATGAGTTCAGAGATAACATTGCAAAAGAGTACGGCATGGAGTTGTTGACTCATACCAACCCAGAGGGTATCGAGAAAGAGGTAAACCCGTTTACCCATGGCTCTGCATTGCATACCGACATCATGAAAACCGAAGCGTTAAAACAAGCGTTAGATAAACACGGTTTTGATGTTGCACTGGGTGGCGCCAGGCGGGACGAAGAAAAGTCTCGCGCCAAAGAACGTGTGTTCTCCTTTAGAACGGCACAGCATCGCTGGGAACCCAAGAACCAACGCCCCGAATTATGGAACCTGTACAACAGCCGCAAGCATAATGGCGAAACCATTCGCGCCTTTCCTGTTTCCAACTGGACCGAGCTGGATATCTGGCAGTACATCCATTTACAGAACATACCAATTGTCCCCTTGTACCTCGCAGCCAAACGCCCTGTCGTTGAGCGCGATGGCATGTTGGTGATGGTCGATGACGATCGTATGCCATTAAAAGACGGTGAAGTACCCATGATGCGCAATGTACGCTTTAGAACTTTGGGTTGTTACCCTCTAACCGGTGCGGTTGAATCTGAAGCGACGACATTGCCTGAAATTATTCAGGAAATGTTATTGACTAAAACATCCGAGAGACAAGGACGGCTTATAGATCACGACTCTGCAGCATCAATGGAAAAGAAAAAACAAGAGGGCTATTTCTAATGAATACTCAAACAAATACGCTCATTGCGGCAGATATAGAGAAATATCTAAAAATTCACGAAAACAAGAATCTGCTGCGATTCATTACCTGCGGCAGTGTGGATGATGGCAAGAGTACGCTCATTGGCCGCATGCTGTTCGAATCTGCAGCTCTGTTCGAAGATCAGCTCGAAGCTATTAAAGCTGCATCTAAAAAATGGGGCACGCAAGGCGATGACATGGACCTTGCCTTGTTGGTTGATGGCCTTGCAGCCGAGCGCGAGCAAGGCATCACCATCGATGTTGCCTATCGCTTTTTTTCGACCGAAAAGCGTAAATTTATTGTTGCGGACACACCTGGGCACGAACAATATACGCGCAATATGATCACTGGTGCGTCTACAGCAGATGTAGCAATCATGCTATGTGATGCACGTGAAGGTATTCTCACACAAACACGTCGTCATTCGTATCTTGTTTCAATGCTCGGAATTAGAAACATTGTGTTGGCAGTCAACAAGATGGATTTAGTTGACCACAGCGAAAATGTATTCAATAAAATTGTTGATGACTACAATACTTTCTTAGAGCCGCTTGAAATTGACAGCGTAACAGCCATACCTGTTTCAGCCTTGCACGGTGATAACATTATCAGCCGTAGCAATAACATGTCGTGGTATCACGGCACCACCCTCTTAAGCTTTCTTGAAACGGTTAAGCTTGAAAATGATGTTAACCGTAAGCTACCCATGCGCATGCCAGTGCAATGGGTTAATCGTCCTAATCTTGACTTTCGTGGCTTTGCCGGCACATTAGTCAGTGGCGAAGTTGCGCCTGGCGACAGTGTTCGTGTGCAACCTTCGGGCAAGACCAGCAAAGTTGCGCGTATTGTGTCCATGGATGGTGATATGGAAAAAGCTGTTGCTGGCCAATCAATCACGCTCACATTCGAAGATGAGATCGATATCTCACGTGGTGATGTGATATCAACGACTGATGAGCCAGCAAGTTCAGCAGATCAGTTCGAGGCTACCATCGCGTGGATGGACGAAGAGCCACTGTTGCCCGGCCGCCAATACATGCTTAAGTTAGGGACCAAAACAGTCTCAGCGACGGTCACCACCATCAAGCATCAGGTCAACGTCAATACGCTTGAACAGATGGCCGCAACCAAGCTGGAATTAAACGCCATCGCTGTTTGTAATATCAATACAGATCAACAAATCGCTTTCGATGCGTTTAAAGACAACAAAGAAATGGGTGCCTTTATTCTAATTGATCGAATCAGTAATGCGACGGTTGGTGCTGGTATGTTGAACTTTGCCCTGCGCCGATCTGACAACATCCACATGCAAGCCACGGATGTAGATAAACAAAAGCGCAGCGAATTGAAATCGCAGAAAGCCTGCGTCGTCTGGTTTACAGGTCTCTCTGGCTCAGGCAAATCAACAGTGGCCAATATTGTTGAGAAAAAGCTTGCCCAGATGGGACAGCACACGTATTTACTCGATGGTGATAACGTAAGACACGGGCTCAATAAAGACCTGGGCTTTACCGATGCCGACCGGGTTGAAAACATCCGCCGCATAGGTGAGGTTGCAAAACTCATGGTCGACTCTGGTTTGATAGTACTGACTGCATTTATTTCACCGTTTAGATCAGAACGTGCCCTGGCCCGTACTCTGGTTGACGAAGGCGAATTTCAGGAGGTGTTTGTAGAAACACCATTGCGTATTGCGGAAGAGCGTGATCCAAAAGGCTTATACAAAAAGGCACGACGTGGTGAACTTAAAAACTTCACCGGCATAGATTCACCTTATGAGCCGCCTGAAAACCCAGAAATACTGGTTGATACTTCAGCCATGTCGGCAGAACAAGCAGCTGAAAAGATCATCACTGAGCTGCGTCGTAAAGGTATTCTTGGCGAGTAAAGCTACTGTTGAGTTCTGGTTTTGTGCTGTCTTTGCAATGTGTTATGACAACTTTCAGCACACACCATATTCTAAAAGCACCGGCGACTGCCTTCACACGAAATTGTTTCTCACTAATCGTGTGAAGGCAGTGTATTGATCCACTTTGAAGAAATGACCAATCGACAACAGGACTGCTCCATCGAAAAATCATATCGCTGAAGCGATCTATCCAGCAGAAAAGCCAACCGCTTCTGTAGGCGCTACCAGTTTATCCGCCGTTTTAAAGCCAAGCACCTTAGAATAAAACCACAGTTCGAGTTGCAGCGCACGCACAATATTCTCTGCCTTCCTAAAGCCATGCTGCTCGCCTTGAAATAAAACATACGCATGCGGTAAGCCTTTTTTGATCGCTACATCAACAATTGCAGCTGATTGGCTCGGTGGCACAACTTTGTCCTCATCGCCCTGCAACACCAGTATCGGGCATGAAAGCTCATCGGCATGATTGATGGGCGAGCGCGCCTCATAGATGGCTTTGTCTTCTGGGAAGCGACCTACCAATCCATCAAGGTAACGGCTTTCGAACTTGTGTGTATCTCCAGCCAAGGCACTTAGATCTGTTACGCCATAAAGACTGGTGCCCGCTGCAAACACCTCACTGGTTTGCAAGGCGCGCAGCACAGTCAAACCACCAGCAGACCCGCCTCTTATTACCATGCGCGCCCCATCAACTCGTTTACGATCAGCAAGATACGATGCGGCAGCAATACAATCCTGAACATCACGCTCGCCCCATTGACCATTTAACAAGCGTCTATAGTCTCGGCCAAAACCAGATGAACCGGCATAGTTAACATCAACAACAGCAATGCCACGGCTCGTCCAAAACTGCACGTTTAAGCGAAGATCCTGTGTGCTGTGAGAGGTTGGACCACCATGACCCATGACGATCAATGGAGGCAGTTCGTTTTCAAGACCGCTATGGGCATCTCCAGCTGGAGGATAGAAAAAAGCATGCGATTGGTCATTACCAGAATCAAAACTGATAGCTTCGGGTGTGGAAAACCAGGACTTACTGAATTTCAAAGTATCATTAGACTGCACTACTTGAACACTTGCGGGTGTGTTCGATGATGCGTTTTTTTGTGTGAGTTGCGCATCCGATACATGCACCACTTTAGACAAGGCGTCAGCATATTGCCCCACGCTCACAACACCGCCTTGTAGGTGTGCTGCTATACCACTCATACTGACGAAAGGTGTATCAAGTATGTCAACCGTACCATCTGGGCGCAGTACAGCAAAATAGTCTGTAGCGGCTTTAGTAAGTACCATTGCCAATGCTGGCGCATCTTGATCTTGTACGGCCTGCTCACCCGCGGCAAGCATGGGTGCCGTATCCATAGGTGTAGACTGACCAGATGTGGATTGATCTGGTGTGTTTTGTATAGATGCAGCCTTCTTAGGTACGACCTGCATTGGCTTTTGCAGCTCTACAAAGCGTTTAACATTAAATACCCAGGCGGGAACACCTACATCTGTATCCGTAAAATCTGTTAATGCGGCGCTGGCTTTTAAGCCAAGATTATATCGATGTAAATTCCACCACCCTGAACGATCAGTCGCAAACACTAAAGTACCATCCCGCATCCACTCAGCACCGTTCACCGCTTCATCTACTCCACCGGCTACAACACATTCGTTACCGACGCTCATATCCGAATTTAGTGTAGCGACTTTGAGTTGCGTACCGTCCCAAGGCATCTGCGGATGATGCCATTCGATCCAGCTCACAGTGTTGCCATCGGGAGATACACGCGGTGTAGAATAAAAATCTGAGCCTGTTGCAATTACTTTGACGTTATCAGGATTAGTTTTTGCTGATCCATCCAACGGGATTGCAACGATCTCATTGCGCGGTTCCGCCTGGTTTTCTGCATGGCTTTCACGTACGCACAAGCACCAATTTTGATTGGGCAGCTCTACTCCATCGGCATAACGCATCGATAGCGGTGCATCGAATGCTGCAGTGACAGCAACCGGTCTGGGCAACTTGGTATTGAGTGACTGGCGATAAAGACGTTGATCGCTCCAATTGCAAAAATACAGATGTGCCTTCCCACACCACCAGGCCCCGCCACCGTACTCATGCACACTGGTTCGCGCCGAAAACGGTGTTTTTATGATATCGACAGCGGGCTTGCCCTCCTCTCGCATAACGATGGCAATGCGCCCGGCTTCCTTAGCGCGTGATTCACTCCAGAATATGCGCGAACCACTGATTGCTACCGAGCCAAATCCTGGCCCGGTTTCAACAAGTGATTCTGCACTAATGGGCGATGGCCAACTACCAAATGGAAGATGCTGCATGAACTATTGCTTTTTGTGTGATCCTCTTTTAGAGCTTAGCGGTTCTTGATCAAAGAATCGAGTATTGCCTCTGTATTTCAATCTCGGACAGATGCAGCCTGCGCGACTAATTGGGCCCAGTCTTATATTAAGGCACAGCTACGATGAATCTACCAAAACCAAAAACGGCCGCAAAAGCGACCGTTTGGAATAGTGCAACAGGCGAAGCAGTAACGTACATCACTTCACTGTGCGAGTTTTGACTGCTAAATTTCTGGTATTCAGCAAAGCTCAACTTAGCTGGACCGTGCTGACTTAGCCGTGCTTACTTGCTGTCACCAACAAACAAGCACCTGTGCAAGTACATCAGTAACGATAAGCTTCCGGTTTGAACGGGCCATGTGATGGCAATCCAAGATAGCCTGCCTGCTCATCTGTCAGATCAGTTAACTGAGCACCAATCTTTTTCAAGTGCAGCATCGCTACTTTTTCATCCAGTGCTTTTGGCAACACATGTACTGCAACATCATACTGTTCAGAGCGCTCCCAAAGTTCGATCTGTGCCAGCACCTGGTTGGTAAACGAAGCAGACATCACAAAGCTTGGGTGGCCGGTTGCACAACCTAAATTAACCAGACGCCCCTCAGCCAGTAATGTAATGCGTTTACCATCAGGAAAGATAACCTGATCAACCTGTGGCTTCACGTTTTCCCATGTGTATTGGCGTAAACCAGCAACATCAATTTCATTGTCAAAGTGGCCGATGTTACAAACAATGGCCTCATTACGCATTTTTTTCATGTTGTCATGTGTAATGACATTAACATTACCAGTACAGGTAACAAATATATCGGCCTGATCTGCAACATCTTCCATACGAACTACTCGATACCCTTCCATAGAAGCCTGAAGTGCACAGATAGGATCAACTTCTGTAACCATAACAGTTGCACCCATGCCACGAAATGCTTGTGCACAACCTTTACCCACATCACCATAGCCAAGAACAACAGCAACCTTACCCGCAACCATCACATCGGTCGCACGCTTGATTCCATCGAGTAAAGACTCGCGACAACCATACAGGTTATCAAATTTGGATTTAGTCACTGAGTCGTTTACATTAATGGCTGGTACTTTAAGCGTACCGGCTTTAGCCATTTCAACCAAACGGTGAACACCTGTGGTGGTCTCTTCAGACAAGCCTTTAACACCCGCCATCAGTTCCGGGTAGTCGTTATGCATCATCACCGTAAGATCGCCACCATCATCGAGAATCAGGTTTGGAACCCAACCATCCGGGCCTTTGATTGTTTGATGGATACACCAATCAAATTCTTCATCCGTTTCGCCTTTCCAGGCAAATACAGGTATGCCAGCCGCTGCAATTGCGGATGCTGCATGATCTTGAGTTGAAAAGATGTTACAGGAAGACCAGCGGATTTCTGCACCAAGGTCGACCAGTGTTTCAATCAAAACTGCAGTCTGGATAGTCATGTGCAGACAGCCGGCAATGCGCGCACCTTTTAACGGCTGCTTGCCTGAGAACTCTTCACGCAGTGCCATAAGGCCAGGCATTTCGTGTTCTGCAATAGAGATCTCTTTCCGACCCCATTCTGCAAGACTGATGTCTGCAACTTTAAAATCTTCTGTGTTGCTTGCTGTTGCTGTACTCATAATAATATTCCTGTATTAAACACCGGCAGCCTGACGCAGCGCATCAGCGCGATCAGTCTTTTCCCATGTAAAGTCGGCGTGCTCACGACCAAAATGACCGTAGGCTGCTGTTTGTTGATAGATAGGACGAATTAAATCAAGCATGCTGACGATGCCGTATGGACGCAGGTCGAAAACATCCTGAATGATGGTTTCTATGCGACGATCATCAATTTTGCCAGTACCGAACGTGTCTACCGTAATAGACGTTGGTTTTGCTACACCAATAGCGTAAGAGACTTGCAATTCACACTTGTCTGCAAGACCAGCTGCAACAACATTCTTGGCGACATAACGTCCAGCGTAAGCGGCAGAACGGTCAACCTTGGAAGGGTCTTTTCCTGAAAAAGCACCGCCACCGTGACGCGCCATACCACCATAGGTATCGACTATTATCTTACGGCCTGTCAAACCGCAATCACCCACTGGCCCACCGATTACAAAATTACCAGTCGGGTTAATATGGACATTTTCAGAAGGACAGGCTTCAAGCCATTTGGCAGGCAGCACAGGCTTTAAAATGTTTTCCATCACGGCCTCGCGCAGCTGCGACAAAGAAATGTCTGGATCATGCTGGGTGGATAACACAACAGCATCAATACCTACAGGCTTGCCATCAGAATATTTCAATGTGACCTGACTCTTTGCATCTGGTCGTAACCATGGAAGAGTTCCTGAGCGACGTACTTTGGATTGCTGCTCTACCAGACGGTGTGAGTATGTGATGGGAGCGGGCATCAAAACGTCGGTTTCGTTGTTGGCATAACCAAACATTAAACCCTGGTCACCCGCACCCTGCTCTTCCGGGGCAGAACGATCAACGCCCTGTGCAATGTCAGGCGATTGCTTGCCGATGCCATTAAGTACGGCGCAAGTAGCGCCATCAAAACCCACATCCGAGCGATCGTAGCCGATATCAGTAACGGTTTTACGAACCAGCTCTTCCAGATCAACATAAGCGCTGGTTGTGATTTCACCAGCGATGATGACAAGACCTGTTTTAACCAATGTTTCGCATGCAACACGTGCACCTTTGTCACGCGCCAAAAGCGCATCCAACACCGCATCAGAAATCTGATCGGCCATCTTGTCAGGGTGGCCCTCAGATACAGATTCTGAGGTAAAAATAAATTCGTTCGCCATTACTCAGTTCTCAGGTCAGTAGATAACATGCTTATTGTACATATAAACACATAAAGATTTCTTTATATTATTGCACTAGTTGTTCCATGTGTTGTTATTTTTCGACCAGTGCCTGAATAAAGCCGATAATCGTCACATTTAGGCCATAGAAGCTCCC
>CALHRQ010000330.1 GCA_938038175.1 uncultured Granulosicoccaceae bacterium
CTGGCGGCGTTTTTTGTTGCAAAATTCTGACGATGTCAATACCTCATTAGCAACGGTTTTTATTGCCAGGCCAGCCTTTTTGCCACCACCCACTTTCTTGGTTGCGTTAGCTTGAGCTTTTTTGGAGTTTTCAAAAAAATACTTGGCACTTTGCTTGTGCATCATGTCGAGAATGGTTCCGCCAACTACAAACAGAATCATCAAGACAACGTAGGCTTGCATAAGGCCAGACGGTATTACAGCCGATAATTCGGCAAATGGATTGTTGACAAACATATACGCTGATTCCCTCGCTAATTAGCAGGCACCTGCATCTGGGGATATGCAGATAATGGCGAAAAACAGTGCTCGGCACTGATTCAATAAATTCGTAAACTCGGCACACGCATCCGCAGCCGATTTTATAACTGTGGTTCTATGTTAACGGCCTCTTTAGCATTAAGACAAAGGCAATGTACTTATACCCCCATAGAATATGTTGATACTTAGCTTACACACCACGTAAAAACACCGTTTTCAGGGCATCGCTGTATTTCATTACCGTGTACGCGCAAACTCGAAAACATATAACCCTTTGTTATATATGTTTTTTTTAATAACCTATCGTATTTCCACCGCCTTGCATACGTATGCAATCACATATCCAGTAATTGCCGTTTGCTGGTTATCTGCGAGCAACGAACAACACTAAAATCATGTTGAGATCCTAGCAATTTTCCGCCCAAACGGACCCTGATAACCCTTTTCATAAGTTGTGGACGTGAAGCATAGACATTTTGGATCAACCAAGATATTGTTCGACCAGTTTTAAATTACCGGTAAGAACTGCATTCATTAACTGCAGCTTAGTGGGCCTTCAGCATTATTAAACCCATGGAAATACACATGAGCACACTTATATCACCTCATGGTGCGGATACTCTGCAGCCTCTTTTTGTCGACGACGATGTGACGCGAGCACAGTTACAAACTGATGCGGAATCATTAACGTCAGTTTTAATCAGTTCGGCAGCTGCGGGTAACGCGGTCATGTTAGCGGCAGGTTATTTCACGCCACTGACAGGCTTCATGAACAAGGCAGATACCTTATCTGTAGGTCACTCAATGACAACAACAGATGGTTTGTTTTGGCCAACCCCTGTGCTTAACTTGATTCCTGATGCATCAGAGCTGAAGGTCGATCAACGCATTGCGCTGCGCGATCCAAATGTGGATGGCAATCCAGTACTTGCAGTACAACAGATAAGTGCAATCGAAGTACTCACTGAAGAAGAAATTGATACGCTGACAAAGCAGGTTTTCGGCACAACCGACAGAGACCACCCTGGTGTGGCAGAGTTCAGGTTACAAGGTAACACCGTGATTTCCGGTCCCATTCAAGTACTTAACTACAGTTACTTTGAAACAGAGTTTCCAGACACATTTCGTACAGCCAGTGATATTCGCGCAAGCATTGCCGACAAGGGCTGGAAACGGATTGTGGCATTCCAGACACGAAACCCAATGCACCGTGCTCACGAAGAGCTTTGCCATATGGCCATGCAAAGACTCGATGCTGATGGGTTGGTGATTCACATGCTTCTAGGGAAGCTTAAACCAGGTGATATACCAGCGCCAGTACGTGATGCGGCTATTCGTAAAATGATCGAACTGTACTTTCCACCAAACTCGGCAATGGTTACCGGTTATGGCTTTGACATGCTCTACGCGGGTCCCCGCGAAGCACTTTTACACGCTGTATTCAGACAAAATATGGGTGCCACACACTTTATCATTGGCCGTGACCATGCAGGCGTTGGAGATTATTACGAGCCATTTGAGGCACAGGAAATTTTCGACCAGTTGCCAAAAGATGCTTTAAAAATTGAGTTGTTTAAAGCTGACCACACGGCTTATTCAAAAAAACTCAACAAGGTTGTGATGATGCGTGAAGCACCCGACCACAGCAAAGAGGATTTTGTTTTGCTCTCTGGAACTGCAGTACGCGAAATGCTCAGTGATGGCATTGCACCACCAGAGGAATTCTCTCGACCGGAGGTCGCGAAAATTTTAATGGATCACTATCGGGCTTGAGTGCCATGAATGACATGTTCAAACTTGAGCAATCTTATTGAAGCAATTCACTGGTAACAAAATGACTCAAGTTTTTTTGGTGTACCCAGCCCACCGGATTAGAATCGCACTTAGGTAAAGGAATAGCTGTTAGCGGAATATGAGTTTACACACTATTTGATAGCGCAATGCAGTTAGGGTTAACGCGTCGGCAATGGCAGGAACTAGAACTAAAGCTCATCATATTTTTTTGCAGTACCCCGTGCTTTTTCCACGGGGTATTTGATCGCATTGGCTTCTATCTTACTCGCAGCCGCATCAAGGATATCTATCCCTGAACGTTCAGCAATCAACAGAAGGTACAAAAACACATCAGCACACTCTTCACGAAGGCGCTGCTGCATGGGCTCCTTCTGTGCTTCCTGCTCAAATTGAATCTCTGATTTCCACTGTGATAACTCCAGCAATTCACTCGATTCCAAATTAAGCGACAGTATGAGATCTTTTAAGGAGTGAAATTGCCGCCAATCTCGAGCATCTCGAAATTCGATTAACTGGCGTGTAAGTTCAGCAATATTGGGTTCTGAAGAATTCATTGTATTTCTGATTTACAGATTTTCGTGACTGGCCTAATGTACTAATTAAGTCGCAGATTTAGCGACTGGTTTAATGACAGGTTAACCTTATAAAATGGCACTGCAAATTGTTCAGATTACCGATACGCATATATCAAGCGATACGCCGTCCCGTACTAAAGATCTGGAACGTTGCGTTGAAGCAATAAACGACATGCAACCCCAACCTGCTTTGGTTATTCATACCGGGGATATCACTCATCACGGCACTCGCGAAGAGTACCACATAGCACGTAAAGAACTAGACAAGCTTCTCTCACCGTTTATCGTTATACCTGGCAACAAAGACATTCGTAGCGAGCTATTAAACACTTTTAAGGATGAGCGCTACACACTAGCACCTGAAGGCTGGGTGCAATATGCTATTGACGACTTCTCGGTCAGATTGCTTATGGTCGATACCGTCAGTGAGGACAGCAATAAAGGACAACTCTGTAAAAGCCGGCTTGAGCACTTACACCAGATGCTTTTAGCCAATACTGAAAAACCAACAGCTCTGTTCCTTCATCACACACCTTTTAAAGCAACTGGTGTTCCAGACCCTTTTCAATTTGAAGACTGGACACAGGTGGATACACTGGGCAATATGCTGTCTCAATTCAATAATATATGCGGTATCTACTGCGGCCATGTGCATCGTTTCGCTGATGGAGAAATCGCAAATATTCCAGCTTCTGCAATTACTTGCCTTGCCGGCGATTTGCGCAAAGGAGACGTCAGTGATGATGAGAGACTACTACCTGTTTTTAAGAGAATAAATTTGCTGTAAATTAACCAAAGAGCATCATCCGATAACTTTACATGCGCTAACCCATTTACATGCTTAAACCTGGCATCCCCACAGAAGCAATAGACAAACCCTCAGCCTGGCAAGGTAAGGCAATGTCAGCTCAACCCGAGCTCTGGCTAAAATTACTGACACAGAGACAAATTCACGAGCTTGAAGCTGCGGCTGAGCACTACCTTAAGTTGGAAATTGATATAGGTGAGATTACAGCTGAGGCATTCCCCTTGCCTGAATTCAGCAAAGACTTGAAACAGTTACAGAATACCCTGCTAAAGAAACACGGCTTTCAGGTCTATAGAGGCTTACCTGTAGAAAACTATTCCATTAAAGAAACGGCAACGATTTTTTGCGGCATTGGTGCACACTTGGGCAGTGCGCGTTCGCAGAATGCCAAGGGGGATATTCTCGGCCATGTAAAAGACACCAATGCCGATCATCGTGATCCCAATACGCGCATTTATCAAACCGCACAACGCCAAAGCTTTCACACGGACAGCGCAGATGTTGTGGGCTTGCTGTGCCTGCAACAGGCGAAAACAGGTGGCGAATCTCTACTGGTGAGCGCAGAGACAATCTTTAATCGCATGCTGGATACCGACCCACATTTGCTCAGCGTATTATTTGAGCCAATTGCCACAGACAGACGTGGAGAGGTTCCTGAAGGCGAGCAGCCTTTTATGACAATACCTGTGTTTAGCTGGCTCGAAGACCATCTCACGGTATTTTACCAACGACAATACATAGAAAGCTCGCAACGGCTAAAAAATGCACCACGCCTAAGTGACCTTCAGACAAAAGCACTAAACCGGCTTGACGAACTTGCAAACGATCCAGAATTGCACCTTAGCATGCAATTAGAAAAAGGTGATATGCAGTTTGTTTATAATCACTCACAACTGCACGACAGGATGGGTTTTGAAGACTTTAGTGCCCCGGAAAAACGCAGACATCTATTCAGGCTCTGGTTATCTATGCAAAACGACAGAGTGTTACCAGAGAGTTTCCGACAACGTTACGGCTCAATCGAACCAGGTAATCGCGGCGGCATAATCACCAAAGACACAAAACTGCGCTTATCCCTAAACGCCTGATAAGTGAAAGTTGTTTGGCAACAACAGTAAAGCCTGGTTGAATTAGATCAGGCTATCTTAAGAGATTGGCTGGTATCCAAATCGCCTTTCTCCTCAATACCATGAATAACAGAAAGTAGATCTTTCGCATCAACTGGCTTGGAATAATAGTACCCTTGTATTTGCTCACAACCCAATAGCTCGATCAACTTTAACTGTTCTTCGGTTTCAACACCTTCGGCAATTGTTGACAATCCCATACTCTCAGCCAATGCAATAATGCTGCTCGCCAGTGATTCTTCATAATTTTCTTCTGTTAAATCATTAACGAAAGAGCGGTCCACCTTGAGTACATCGAGGGGGAGATCCTTTAGGTAGCTCAGCGAGGAATAACCTGTGCCGAAATCATCGACGGCAACTTTTACTCCGTGGTCTCGCAGCTTCGTTAGATGAGAAACCACAAGCTCTTTGTCATGCATAATGAAGCTTTCAGTTACTTCAATTTCAAGCTGCGAAGGATCAACGTCATACTGCTGTAGCATGGCGATAACATCACTAGCAAAATGCTCTTCAACGAATTGCGGTGTAGCTATGTTTACGCCAACAACCAATTTGCGCTTAAATCGCGTATTCCATTGCTGAAGTGATTTTAATGTTTCGTTTAGCACCCAGCGACCAATATCACAGATAAGCCCAGATTCTTCAGCGATGGGTATAAATTCAACAGGTGAAATTAAACCAAGCTCAGGGTGACGCCAACGAATTAATGCTTCTACACCAATGACAGAACCTGACCCGCATTGCACTTGCGGCTGAAATACAAGTTGAAACTCGTTACGTGGTAATGCCTTATAAAGAGCAGCTCGTAGTTCATTTTTTGCTTTAAGCTTTTCCGCATCGCTTCTGTTAAACACCTGGACCTTTCTATTTCCAGCATACTTGGCTTGATACATCGCCATATCCGAATGGCTTAGCAGCTCAGAGGTTGAAGTACCATCTTCAGGGAAGTAGCTAATACCGACACTCAAACCGAGATTAAGATGCAGCCCCTTGACATTAAGCGGTGATTGCAAAGTGTTTACAAGTCGCTCAGCGAGCATAAGACCCTGATTTTTTAATTTATCGCATTTTACAAGAATGGCAAACTCATCTCCCCCCATGCGCGCAAAATAATCACAGCCCCTAAGACAGTTGCTTAGGCGCTCAACACAGAATTTGATAACAACATCTCCAACAGCATGCCCGTGTGTATCATTTATTTCTTTAAAACCATCTAGATCGCAGAACAGGACCGCATAGGATTCTTGATTTGGGTGTTCAATTATCTTTTTTAACTGCCTCTCGAAACTGCGTCTATTTGGCAGATCTGTCAGGCTATCGTGTTCCGCCTGATACTTAACACGACTTATTAAATCATTTCTCTGTAGAACAGTCGATATCTGACTTGCTACCGCATAAAGCGTGCTTATATCTGATTCATCGAAATCAGGTTTGTCATTTTTTCGGGCGATTTCAATAACTCCCCATACCGTTTCATTGTTCAGCAGAGGAATGCACATAGAGCTGCCCAATCCCTGTTCTATCTTTTGGTTATAGATTAACTCTGACTCACGAGAATCTCTTATGCGCCTGTTGATTTGCGCGAGTTCTTTGTGCTTATAACTCCAATTCGCTGCTCTCCCAACGGATATTGACTTGGCGTTAGCAGTGTGATCAACAATGACACCATCTTCTGACATGCTCATAGAGAAGGTCTCTAATTCGCCGTTGCCGTTCTCATCACGAAATATCCACACAGCATGTGCATCGAATATTTCGTGTAAATGAGCACCTACATGCTCCATGACCTGCCGCCAGTCAGTGCATTGGATCATGAAATCGCCGAGAGCACTCAGTGATTTCATTCTATGCAGCTCTCTTTCAGCTAATTCTTTCTGCTCGGTATGGTAGATTCCGAGAGAAGAGATTTTCGCGATTTCCTCAAGGAAAGGTATCTGACTTTTCAGGTCGCTGTCCATTTCTGAAGTAACGAAAACAACACCTAATATGCGATCAGCAAACTTAAGTGGTATCGCGACCGCCTTTAATGCCACAGGAAATTGAACGACGTCAGAATAGTTTTCGTTAAAATTATCTGTGTATTTGGTCTCACCTGCTTCCCAGGCCTCGGCCGATAATCCTTTGCCCTTGTAGCGTTTTACATGAAAGAGTTGATCTTTTAAGGGGCCACAACCTGCAATCATATGCAAGTAGTCGCCTGTTTGATGGAGCATGTGCATATATGCACCGTTAGCGCTAGTCAAACGAACGATACCATCCGCGACGAACTGTTGAAGCTCCTCAAGAGATTCATGCTTGAGCATGTCCGCGGTGGCGTCACTTAGCAAGGAAAGCTGACGCGATCGTTCCAATTCCTCTTTATAAGAGGATTTTATGTGCAACAATTCTTGCTCTAGCGCCTTACAATCGAGATCCGGAGCCGAGCTATATTCAGCAGCTTTTGATGGTTTGTCGGTATCGTTCATATTGGTAGTGAGTATCCCGAATAATTATAACCTGTTGGTTATGAACTGTAGGGATCGTCCATTGCCCCGACTTTGCTGTATTCATCGGCAGAATTACCTCACCGCCAGTTTGGTTATCGGCGAATCTGAGAATCATGGACTCGTTTGTAGCGGCAAATTTAAAGAATTTGAATAATTGTTAACTAGATGTGAAGTTGCACACATTTCAACTATTTTTTGCGGCGACTGACTTCATAAATAGTCAAGCTATCTGATTGCGCTCTTTACTAAAATAGTTCACAACATTGCATATTGATCGCATATTTTTGGACCAAATTGAGCAAGAGTAGCAGCAAATTGAGCGTGGGCCTAAGCTGAGGGATTGATTTTTGACATACCTTTTTTTGTGGTAGTGACGCTCAAGCATTCAAGCCCGTAGCATTTAAGAAGATTCATGTACGGTTAAATCATCATAGCTAGGCACGCCAAAGACGAATTTCTTCGTGGCTTGCTGCCTCTAACATTTCATATCCAGCAGCCCAGTCGTTACTGTTCGTGTGGCCCAGCCCATTGCCATCTGACAGACAGCCTGACAAAAGCTCAATGGCTTTTACTGGAGCTGTGTTTGAAGTCGTCTCTGGTGATATTTCCTGAGATAGCGCCATCGAATTATTCGGTGGTATTTCTGGTTTTGTTTCCAGGCATGTTTCAACGTGCGAATTATCCCAGGGTTCAATTTGCATAACCACCACTACTGCAGCCGCGAAACTCAGTCCTGTTGTATTCATAAAACGATCGATGAGTAGGGACGCCTGTACAGTTTCCCAAGGTAGTTGGTGTACGGATTGCTGCAATATAACAGGGGCGCCAGAAACTGATGCGAGCAGAGCCCTGGCCTTGTTAGCAACACGCACCGCACCGTTATAAGTCATGCCTAAAGACTGCGCTTGTGCTGCAATATCAACGTCATAAGGACGTGAATCTATATTTCCCGTTATTTCAGTAATCTGTACTTCACGCATTTTTATGAGGTCGGATTTGGCTATATCCTGTGGCTGGTAATTCGTGATGTTCGGATCATTACTGATAAGCTTTGCAGAATTGGTTTGATAGCGTTTACGTGTACAGCTATCAGTGCTTTGCGTATCGCTATCACTGTGGCAAAGCAAACGGTTAATCTGCATAATTGAAAGAGCTTTTCTCATTTGCAAGGGCACCTATTGCAATACCTATAGCAACTTTCAAAGTTCCTTTTACAATACAGTTCGTAATATCTATTAAAGCATTTTTTATTCAGTTGAATCACAGTCAAAAACTCTCTCACTTTTTTATAACAGTATCGAAAAAAGTGCCTTAGATGTGTGTCATTTGGATCGAGCCGCTGTGACGCTAGACTGCTTCCTAAGCTCTTTGAAAACCCGCGTGCAGCTTGGAACAGGTGCAGTGTAGCTTTTTACAAGTCATGGGAAGTAGGCCGATTTCTAGTTTTTGACCGTTGGGCTAGCTAAAAGCACTTCGGCTCTTTTTAACCCTGACCTACGAAGTACCAACTCTTCAAATCAAGCATTTAATTAGCTATATCAAAGCATAATCTGATAAGACTCACAATATTATGGTATTGCAAACTTAATTTTTACCGATATAACTCAACAGTGATAACCAAATATTTACCAGAAAACATATACAACAGCCACATGAGTTAAGAAACCAGCACAAGAAAAGTCGTCGTTCAAGTGAATCATTTATTTTCGAGTATCTCTGCAAGAATGTACTGGGTAGCATTGATGTGTGCTGCTGCAGTGTTGCTCGCCTATTCCCAACCATCACTGACCTCGTTTTTTTTTCTAGCCTCACAACTTGTGCTTACTGGTATTGTATTGCAGTTAGAGCGAAGCTTCGTATCGACAAAGAAACGCATGGGTTTTTCAGGCAAGCAAAACCAGCGCGAATATCAACTTATGCTGGAGAGCATTCAACAGTGCCCCATGCCATACGCCATATATGATGAAAAAGATCGCTTGTGTGTTTGGAACAAACCCTACGAGGAAATTAATAAACATTATTTCGAACAGCTGAAAAATCCACAGAATGCGAAAGGCAGCCAGTATGCAGCTATGATCAGACATAGGCTCCCAAAAGAACTCAGCGCAAAAGAAGCACGTGATTTCGTTGAGGCTCGTGTAAAAGAACAAAGACGAGAAGGTTGCTATGTAAATGATCAGCAATATCAGGACATTGGTTGGTTCAGGGTAACAAAATACCAGACCCCTTCAGGCGGACTTGCCGGATTTGGTGTTGATATAAACGAGTTAAAACAACGCCAGACTGACCTAATTAAAGAAATTGAACACCGTAAAGAGTTGGAAGTAGAAATTCGAAAAGTCGCCAACACCGACGCGCTAACTGGAATTCCGAATCGTCGGTATTTCATAGAAGACTCAGAGCGAATGCTTTCAGAAAACGCTTATCTCAGCTCTACAATGTCGTTGCTCATGATCGACATCGATTACTTTAAGAACATCAATGATACATACGGCCATGCAGCTGGTGACGAGGTCATCACGGAAATCGCCCACCTGATATCAGATAAAACCAAACCTGCCAATGGACTACCAGGACGATTAGGCGGTGAAGAATTTGCAGTTCTGTTGCCAGATACAAATGCCAATGAAGCAGAAGCTTTTGCGCATGGAATTCGAAAAGCCATTGGTGAATTAGAATTTAAATTCCCTCAGAGCCATTTCAATATAACCGTGAGTATCGGACTGGTTACCTGCTCCGATGAGTCGACGTACGAACTAACAAAATTAATGAAACTGGCTGACGATGCCTTGTATTTGTCCAAGCATAATGGCCGAGATATTGTGAGTGTCTCCGGGAGAGATAGACTACTAGACATGAGAAAAACTAGCTAATACTCAGCAACTGGATTGTATGTAATGCATTTATAATTAATCATCCAGCGTATCATCGTCATTTTATAGTACCCAAATAACTTTAGTAAAAAAGCAACTGTGTTTTATCGGGCTTAAGCGCGTTTATTTGAAGCAACTCTTCCTCAGCATGCTCTCTATAAGCACTTGGATAGGGCCAACCGTACCCCCACCTAAAACTTGTCGGTAAATAAGCCGATCCACCAATCCGCACACCAACTTTCATCAGATTGGCAACTTTAGGTTGTCCCATATTGGTAACACAGGCTTGAAGCTGGTTATCTGCCTCAAGACGAGCCACGCGAGTACCACCACTCTAGTAGGCAAGATCATGAGCAACACAACAATGTCGCCATACATTTCGTTGCTTTAATGTACCGTCTGGAAAAAGACTGCAACCGTCACTTGTAAAAGGCTCCAAGCCCGATTCACAAGAGATTAAAAGCAGCATGAGTGCAAACGAAGTAACAAACTTCGTTTTTTTTCTAAGTTTGATCATTAACCATAGTCAGGGTAACCAATTAGCCTTGAGTAACCAATATACCAGCTCGTTTCCTGAGGCCCAAATGAGCTGGTCATCAAATAGGTCATCTATCTGCTGAGAATAGGCCATTGAAGAAAATACGGTATCGCCATCGGCATTTTCTGTCTCACTTACACTTGCATCCAGTTGTTGCCCTGGTGACACTACTACCCAGACTATATTTGAGGCCAACAAGTGATTATTTGGACATGAACCGGCGACACGATGTCTGCAAATCTGTAAATCACCTATTAATTGCGCTGCACCAACCGCGTGTGGTTCTCCCTTATTGTGCCAATCTGGCAATGATGGGTTTCCGTGGGATGAACTATTGCTCTTGCTAAGTGAATAGATGAATGGTTGTCCCCAGGCATTGAGTAACGCACCCGTTTGGTCACTCTCACCAACCAATCCCAACAAACTTGCCGGCACCCCACCGATGTAAGCAGCGCATTGCTTACCCGAATGCGCTACCACTTCTAACGTATGAGTGGCTACATCAATTGGACAAGGTAAAACACCGTTACTCATTAAGTACCCGTTAAGAGTCTGCTTAATGTATTCGAGTTGTTGTACGGTTGATCGCCTCTTTTCTTGTAAAAATGTTTGACTTAGAGGGACGATCAATGCGCGTGTCAAGGCGGCGATAATAAGCAATACAATGGAAAGCTCGAGCAATGTAAAACCACCTTGGTGTGATACTTTCAAAGTCAGCCTCCAGGTTGAATGATTTTTGCAGACACTTTTAAGCAATTATTCAGTTTGTCAAAAAATGGTTATTTGGGAGCTCCATCGGGCTCGCGCCTTGCATTCGATTGCAAATCCTTAGGAAGCAGAGCTAATGTGATTAGCTTGTTGTTGAGTTGATCCTGCTGCAACTCAAAATGACATGCATCTTCTTGTGGGTGACGACAGCGATCACTTATCGAAATACGGGTAAACTTATACCATTCGTTACGGACAAACCAATGTCGTTCAATTGACACTCCCTCCAGATTTACAAACACACTTTGGAGTTTCAGCGCATAATCAGCGCAATCACTTTGACCTGAATCATCAGTGCGAAGCCAATGCATAATTGTCTGCAAATTTGTCAACGAGCAATTATCTAAGTCTGTTACAGAACAGACTGCCAGCGTATCGCAACGAAGGCGAAAAGCATCATCCAATTGCCGCTTTAACCAGTCAGCTACACGTAGCATCATAGCTTGGCGAATATCAATACTTCTTACAAGTCTGTGATTTAACCAGTGATCCGAATCTAGTCGAAATTTTTGAGATTTTGAGTGAGAGATGATTCTATTACCTGGATCGGCTACGACAGCAATGACATCGTCATACTCTAAAAAGTCAAGTTCACCTACGCTGTCTGGATTGACAATACGATTTACTGGATTATTAATGAAACTTGAAGATACCGCATACAGTAATTTCTGCCCGGAAAGCTGATGAATACTGTAACGCCCATTCAGGTTATCTACATGTCGAGGAAGATGCCCTATCGCTAAATCGCCTTTGCCACAAGGCGGGTTAGGTCCATCGCGACTAAATTTTGTTACCACCGCGGCAGAACTGGACTTTAGCGCGTAGCCATAACCTGGACTTGCACCTGCACCTGCACCTGCACCTGCACTTGCACTTGCACTTGCACTTGCACTTGCACTTGCACTTGCACTTGCACCTGCACTTGCACTAGCACTAGCACTAGCACTTGCACTTGCACTTGCACTTGCACTTGCGCCGATATTAGACTGCAAAATGGAGTTAATACTATCCGTATCAGGACAAGGGAGGTGTCCGGGACCCGCACCCTGCGCCCCATACTGACTGATGTAGTTAACTGCATAAGCAATTAACGCTTGCCTGGCTTGCACCAAGGCATTGTTCTGCAGCTTTATTTTGGATTGATCTGGCGGAATCATTTTCCCTGCAAACCAAATACTACTGCCTCCCAGAAGAACAAATATCAATGCAAGCAGAGCGTATGCTCTCTGTGAAGAAGGTGCTAGAGTAATAGAGACAATTGCAGGATCAGTCATTGATAGTAACGCTTTGGCCAATGTGTAAATCTATGCGGTCCTGATCAAGTAACCACAATCTCAACACCTCACCCTGATCCGACATTTCCTGCCTGACAAATTTGGGGTGATTTAGCAATTGTTTAGCGTTTACAAAAAAAACCAAATTAGTACCCTGGCGAATATAACCATTGTAAGTAATGACTTCATGTGTCCCTGTAATTTTTTCTTTAGCGAGCTGGTCATTTTTGATAGCACTGCGTTCCGCATGTATGGCCAAAGCCTCTGTTTGTTGATTATTGACTCGTCCAGAAGCGCTTTCAATACTTGATGAAACAATGTGACGCTGCATATCAGGCTTTACCTGCAGCTCATCTGACGGTGCAGCAACCAGCTTGTCTCGCTGATCAGGCGTATAAAAAAGCCTCAGCTTTTCCATCTCTCGAACCTGACCATTGATGACCGCTCCGCTGCTGGTCGGCTGTTCTGATCTTTCCGATTGCTCTAGTTGTTCTGACTCCTCTGATAGCTTGGCAGGCGAAGCGGCAATAGCCGCAAATGTGCTGGTGTCATTCGACAGAATAAAAAACAGTAAACAGACAACGCATAAAAATTGCACAACACCACCAGTGCAAATAATCCTGATAACAGGGCATCTGTTGTATAACACCTTAAGCCTCCATCGGCCAATGGAAAACATGCACAGTACAACTAAGCAACAATTGTGAGTCCTTTTGCTCACGCACCAGTGTGCATCGCCTGGGTTCAAACAAGCGCCAACCGGCTAGTAATTCCAGCCTGCCAAACAGGCGTATTGCATTCACTGCGTGAGCAAGAACCACGCTAAACTGCAGCTGTAAAAGAGTATTGATATCGCTTGAACCCGGGCCAGTTTCCACCTCATCTATGCGTAATTCCTCCACACTGATGATATTTTCTTGAGATAGTTTTTCAAACATCTCCAGTAAAGATAGCTTTAGACTTTGAGTCGAAACTGGCTGCTGCGCTTCCACTTTAAGATCCAGCTGATGTGCCAACAAGCTTTGTATAGACCTTGATAGATTCAATTTCTCTATCCGTAGCGAACGAAGATCAAACCGATTACGTGCATTCTCTTCTGCAACCCATAGGTAGTATTGGGAAAAGCCGACACTCACAACCATTAGACTAGATACAATTATTGCGTAGTACTTATATTTGTTGGATTTAACGTTCATAGAAACCTGACTTGATCACCTGAAATGACAATGTATATTCTGTACCGAACACACCGCTGGAGGCGTTACTCAGTGGAGAATGAACCAACTCTGAATTTTCAATTTGAGGATGTTGATCAAGTGATTCACGAAAGGCCAGCAGATCGCTTTGTTGATCCCGAAGCGCACGATTACTATCGACACGCCCCTCCAATTTGACTTGTAATCGGCGAGGGTGCTCCTGCATGGTTTCATTCGGCAATAATTGCCCAAACCCAGGATCATCTGTGTTATTAGCATCACTGGCGTCCCACCAATCCACCGTTTTTAAATGAATAGTTTGATGTTTAGTTAGATTATCTGCCAGAATCCTCAACATTCTACTGGGCTTTTCTGCTGTAACGAGCTTGAGTTTATCTGCCGCCATAAATGCCTTTGAAGCAGATATCGCATTTTCGCTTAAACCTGCAGCATCTGCTCGCAACTGTGTAATCGCTTCATTTAATTGGGTTTGAGTTCTTCGCAATTGCCGTTCTTTTATCGCATTTTCTGCGTACGAGCGATAGAAAAAGACACCATTAACTAAACCTAACAGCATCATGAATACCGCAGCAAGTACCCAACGACGGATAGCATTCCGGCTGTTTTGGTTATGCATAAATGTGTGTGTCTGACCTGCTATCGCGCGCTTCTTCAGGCACCGCATTAGCTGCTCAATCTCAATGGGTGGTAATCGTTGCATCACACCTGATTGCTCCATAGCGGACGCTGTACCTTTACCAATAATGCAAATTGGACAAGGTGCTTTTACGAAACCATAAGCCACCACATGCGTAAGGCTTTGCTGAATCGGCATGATGAGTTGAGCATTTTCCCCAGCAGAAACATGCCGAGTAAAACACGCTTTATTCTGATCCACCAGTACATGCCTGTAGCAACCTGATGAATGCATAACAGCTAATAGTGGAAAGTCTGCAGGCACTATGTTGATGCTGCAGGCCAAGGCCATAAGCTGACTCAACGGACGTACACTGACAAAAACAACTCCTTCCTCCTGTAGAATATCTAACCAGCTGGAGGCTAAAGCATGAATTGGAGTACGTGTTATAAAGAGCCCATCATTTGAACCAGGCTCGCTGGAATTTTCCTGTTGAATCTGCACTGCGGACTGAATGAACGCATCCGGATTTTTCTTCACCAATGCTTTCTTTATCGAATAGTATTCCAACCGCTGATGTAACCAACCGCCCTGCAAGTTAAGGTTAATATTCTCGATTTGTTCATTCTGTGTGTTTAGCAATAAATGAACACGTTTTTTTTTCGAATTTAACCAGTTGATACTCTGCAACTGTTCATTGGCTTCAATTTTAGTGACAGGTATGGGATGCTCAACATATTCACAATCACCTGCATCAGTACAACGAATCCAGGTCACGGTAGTATCTCCAAGCAAAAGCGCAGTGATCACAATGCCAGCCCCTGGGTTGCAATACCACTATACACGGGCCCCAGAACAGCCAGAATAAGCCACGCAAGTGCGACACCCAGTACACAGAGTATTGCAGGCCCAAGTAACTTCTCCATCCGCTCTATTTTGTGTTTGGCTGTGCCCTGCAATTGAACAGAAGCTTGATTAAATGCATTTTCCAATAACCCGGTTGATTCTCCTGCTGCCACCAGCCGGATAAATAGAGGCGGTAGAAGTGATTGTGTTTTCATCGCTTCTTCCAGACTGAAGCCTTGCAAGACAAATGCTCTGGTTTTTTCAAGCTGTTGCCTTAGCGCAGCACTGTTTATCCCAGCTTCTGCAATGGAAAGCGAATCCACCAAAGACACTCCTGCGTTCTGTAAAACACCTAATGTGCGGGCATAACGAGCGACTGACAAATACAGAGTGATCCTACCCGGACCATGTTGAAGCCAGAATAGATTTACACCACATTTAAGCGTATTACTGATGAAGCATGCAAAGCAGCTAACACCGACTAACAAAGAGAGAATAAGTAGCCAATTTCGGCCAGACGCCCTGACACCGTCGGATAGGGCCAGTAACAACTGAGTATGGATAGGTAAACTGGTGTTGTGTTGACGTACGAAAGGTTCGATAGATGGCACCATATAGAACAACAGGAATATAAAAATGCCGATCAAAGCAAGCCCAGACATAACAGGATATGCCAAAGCGGTTTTTATTCGCTCCGCTATGTCTGCTTGCCAAGACAATTCTGCTGAAAGATCTTCAAGGCAGCGGGCTAACTCAGCACTAGACTCACCTGCCTGAACAAGGGCAATCGCATTCGGTTTAAATAGCGTTGGTACCGACTGCATTGCATCGCTTAAGGAATCACCCTGATTGACTTGTTCACGCAAGACGCCTAGCGCCTTGCGTACGCGGCGCCCCTGTTCAAGCCGTGTTAGCTCCTCAAGTGCATCCAGTAATGGCACACCTGAAGTCAATAGTTGCGATAAATGTAAAAAAAATAAAGATGCTGATTGCGGCTCCCAATTAGGCCGGTAGAAAGTTAAGCCCGAACAAGCGATGATCTGCTGTAAAAGTTGATAGGGCAATTGCTGAAGGCCCAATGCATCCAGCTCTTTAATGTAGGCCTGTTTATTGGATGCACGGATTACACCTTGCTGGATTCGTCCGGAATGATCCACCGCACGATAATAGTAACGCTTCATTATTAGAACTCCCTGTTCTGTCCTTGTTGCATCCCTTAACTGGGCTTGCTCCTAAAATTGCCCCATAACACGCTCAACTTCAGCCGTGCTCGACAAGCCGACGCTGACTAACTCTTTTGCAGCATCCTGGAGAGAGAGCATCCCATCTCTTTGAGCCTGTTGCCGTAATTGATCAGCAGATGATTTTGCTTGCAGAGCTTGAGCAAATTCTGGCGTTATAAAAAGACATTCGATCAGGCTGGTTCGCCCATAGAAACCAGCCCCTTTGCATTGCCGACAAGCCTTATCGCCTCCTGTACAGTACTGGCAATTTAAACGCAGCAGGCGCTGCGCAACAATACCAGACACACAGGCGGATAAGACGAAAGGGTTGGCTCCAAGCTCCAACATACGCATTAGCGCACCAACACAATCTGTTGCATGTACCGATGTTAATACTTGATGGCCAGTAATCGCTGCCCTACAAGCCATTTGGCATGTTTCCGAATCTCTTATTTCACCAATTAATATGACATCGGGATCTTGACGTAATACACCGCGCACACCATCAGCAAAGTCAAACTTACCGTTTTGTATTTGCGTTTGCCGAACACGCAGAATTGGATACTCAATAGGATCTTCCAGAGTCATGATATTAATTGCAGAGCAGGGCTGTGCATTTAGCATGGCATAAAGCGTTGTCGTTTTACCTGATCCCGTTGGACCACAGACGATCAGCATGCCATCAGGTTGATTAACTAATCTTTGTAGAGTGCTTCTCTGAACATCAGACAACATAAGGTCTTCTAACTGGCGTAAACCACGACGCCTATCCAGCACACGCATAACAATGTTCTCTCCGGTGCGCACAGGAAAGCTGGATACCCGGAAATCTATATTGCCACCATGAATCTGACGAGTCAGATGACCATCTTGCGGCAGGCGTGTTTCTGCAATATCCATATCACTTAGAATTTTTATACGAACTAATATCGCGGGCCAAAAGCTCAAGTGTATGCAGCGAGAATCGTGCAGAACCCCATCTATTCGATGACGAATCCTGAAAAAACAGCTCTCAGGCGAAAGGTGTATATCGGACGCTCTGTTCGCAACTGCATCGGCAAGCATGGCATCTACCAAATCAACAACCGGGGCGTGCTCGGGTATATCCAACTTGATGAGAATTTGATCTAATGCTAGTTGAATGCCATAACAACGCTCGATAGCCATGGCGATATCAGATGCTTTTGCCTGTTTGATGACCAACCTCACTGAAGGTAACAAACGCTTGAGTCTATCTTGCAGAACGATGTTTCTTGGTTCACTGACCGCAATAGTCATCACATTGAGCGATTGGTCCAGCGCCACTGGCAGCACACCTAATTCACGTGCATCCGCCTCGATAAGCATCGCCAAAGCGGCTTTATCGGGAATAAGCTGCTCGACATCAATCTCCAATACGCTAATAGAATTAACGGCTCGTTCACTACACAGGCGCTTGACTTTATTCGTGTCTGTATTGACCGTACTACCAACACTGTAAGCTACGCTTGCAACTGCAGTATCTCGGGTGCCAGCAGTATCCTGGACAGCCGAACTGGTACTGGCAAGAGAGCTAACACCAAAATCTACGCCTGAGCCAACACCTGCAATCAGCTCCAGGTAATGATCTTCATCAACAAACCCACAATCCAACAAAAGCGCTGCAACAGAGCGACCACTAATAGCTTTCTCTGCATTAATAACTGCGCATTGATCAGCAGTGATGACACCTTCCTTCATTAGTGCAAATAATTGAGCGTCCATCGTTCAGATTAACCGCGTCTTATCTCGGGGCTCGAGATTACCGTCGGCTTTAATACAATAAGTAATTCAGTTTGACGTCGACTGACATTTTGCTGTTTGAAAAACCTACCGAAAATGGGTAGCGTCGCAACACCTGGTACACTCTGGCTCGTATCTTCTATAGTGTCCTGCATCAGACCGCCAATAATGGCCATATCGCCACTTTTTACACGTAGCATTGACTCCATCTCCCGAACCTGAATTTCCGGAACACTATTGCGCACGTTGGCTGCGGCCAGCTCAGGATTGGGATCATTAACAAATCCCAGTATTCGAGATAAGGTGGGCCTGACGTTGAGCATGACATCACCATCTGCATTAACAAAGGGTGTGACATTCATGACCAGGCCAACGGGCACAGTATGAATTTCCGTTTCAGTGATCACCTCATCGCTATTCTCCGAACGCTGCCGCTCGACATTGACCGTAAAGTAAACTCGGTTATCAACTACCTTTAATACTGAAGACTGATTATTTAAGGCGATGATCCGAGGTTTTGAGAGTATTCGAACATCACCAAACTGCTGCAGTAAGTTCAAGGTTGCAGAAAGATGACCTAATTTGGTTTTTTGTACAAGGCTAAACAATGCATTCGGTGCTGCGATTCGATCAACTGAGTCGCTGCTTACCGTGGGTGAACCAGACAGCTGTTGTGTAGCACTGATGCCCTGCATTCCATCCGATAGTAACTGCCAGTCTATACCAGCTGCGAACTGATCGGACAGGGACACTTCGACAACGGTGGCTTCAATCAATACCTGACGGCGTGCACTTTCGTTGACCCTGTCAAGATAGGCTTTTAATACCTGATGCAAACTCACCGGCGCAAAGAGCGTTACCAGACCAGCATCACGATTAACACTGTAAGAGGCATTATTTGATTCGCGTTTGACAATATTGTCGATATCGGCAGCCAATGATTGCCAAAATTGATGTTCGCTGGAATTTTGCAATACGGTTTGCGAACTATTGGATGCACTCTGTGCAACCGAGCCATTAACACTGTTAATCGTGCCGACCTGTGTCGCCAGACCAACAACGCTGCGCGTGCTTCTATCGATATTGAGATAATTGACTGCATAGGTTTCAGAAAAAGGTGCTGCACCCCACACATGCAGCACACCACTTAGAAGCTGCCAGTGTAAAGTGATTTGACGAGCAATCTGATTGAGCATTTCTACAAGCGTTCGCTCCTTGGCCAACAACGTAACAAGCTCATCAATGGGTTGATGCAGTTGCAACTCCAAATTTGCTTCATTAGCCAAGGTGAGCAAAACGGCATCAGCACGAGCGTTAACCAGGTGCACACTGTAGCGTTCTTTTACTACCGGTTTTGCCTGAGTTGAAGGCAGTGCAGTTGCTCCGGACACGTCGCTTTTTTGCTTTGACCAATCCGCAAGCTCTGTCATTAAGGCTTGCTGATCCGCCAGACTGGGCAATGGAATAGTGCTTACGTTGGATACGGTGTGTGTTTTTGGAGGCGACTGACACGCCGTCAATACTGTTGACAATAAAAGTAGACTTGCTAAGAAGCTAAAATGCAGCGTGGCTTTGTGACAACATACTTTGAAGACGCAAGATACCAACGTGTTTACATAGGCGCAGATAAGCGTACGTGCACATATGTTTTTAAAGAATTTTACTGAATTGTGTGAAGATGTGCTTCGGCATTGTTTTACGAGCGTGCTTGCACAAGGTCTGATTAAAAATAAAAGCCCGTATACAAAGCAGCGCTGCGATGTGAAACAACGCCGATGACGCGGTAGATATAAAAACAACATAAGCAAATCCGTTTGCTGTTACAGCTTTGGTGAGCTGCAATGTTTATCAATACGAGCATCCTGCTCTACAGCGCTGCACTGTTAAAAAGTCAGCTTGCAAAAACAAGCAATGCTAGTGAACCCAATACTGAGAATCCTAACAAACTGACAATGAGTCGTCTGTGCCGAAAAACAAACCGATCTGTAACATCAGGCTCGGTAGGTACAGGTAAGCCTGCAGTAAGTAGATGGGACATGGTGACCTGACTGGCATCTTCAAGGCTTGCTACCATAAACGCATTGCGGGCAAGCGTATTAATTGAGCGGAATACTCCCTCTGATCGGTCGGCTATAAAATAGGCCATTTCGCGTGTAAAAACATTGCGCTGATTAAAATCAAACAGCATCATGTGGTGAGCAAGGTATTCGTTAATTTCACTCAGTGACAGTCGGCGCAAAGTGTAATGCCCTGCTTTCTTGACTGAATCCGACTGTAAAGTGGCAGGACTGGATGCAGATGATGCATTTTTTCTACTAAATATCAGTACTTGCAAAATAGGATTTTCGTTCTTCTGGGATTGCATGATGTTATTGAGCATACGCAGGCAATCTGCATCAATGTTGCTTTGAGAATCAATAATCAACAGGTATGGTCGCTCCCTGCTTGCACCTTCTTTAAGAGCGGCGGTTAGGTTCTCAACACCTTTCTTTATAATAGCCTCGTCAACTTCACGACCCACTCCGATCGCTTGTGCCTTGTCGGGGCAAACTTCGATCAGTAAGTGACGTAGCATGAAAGCCTGAGATACCAATGGCAGGTCATAACGAATAATATTGTGACGGTGTTTAAGCCGGTCGGCCAACACCAGGCTAAGCATGGTTTTACCACTGCCAGGCTCACCCGTGATTCTGATCACGGATTCACTTTGTCGCAATGAGTTGATAGTCGCCTCAACCAATTCACCTCGTCCACCTCCACCAAAGAACATAAGAATGTTGTTGGCGTTATGAAATGGCCCTTGCGAGGAGGAGTAATAATGCTTTTTCTCAGCACTGATACTCGATTCATTCATACCCATATTCAGTACTTCCAGATATCTCAGGATCACCTGTTCTTGTCCAGTATTACCAGCAACCGGAATGCCATTTAACACTGCGACACATTAAAGATAGTTTGCCAGTTGCATTACGGCAAGTTTGAGCTAATGATATGCCAACAAAAAGTACACTTGACTCGAAATTAGCGCGGTGAAACGGTGAAACATAGACCTTACTAATCAGGCGAGATAGGTATTATATTTCCTTTTTTTAATCGTTTTAATACAGGCTTACTTGGCTGCCGGTGATAGCCACAAAGTACTCGTGCCCTGCAGCACTGGTTTTTACGTTTGTAGCGAATTGGACCCGTTTTTAAGGTGTTCTAATAATGGTGTAAGGTATGCCGATTCATCGTTTTTGATCTCTTATGTATGTTCCACATCGTCTTGTTTGAGCCTGAAATTCCACCCAATACAGGAAACCTGATACGCCTGTGTGCCAATACAGGTTTTAGCCTTCACTTGATCGAACCCCTTGGATTCTCAATGGAGGAAAAAGCGTTACGAAGAGCTGGACTGGATTACCATGAGGCAGCCACAGTGCAAACGCATGCAAGCATGGATGCCTTTTTCGAGCAGCATAAGCCTCAAAACACACACACGCAAGAATACCAAGGGCGTGTTTTTGCGTGCAGCACAAAAGGTAAAAAAGACTACGATCAGCCTCAATACCAAGCCGATGACATACTGCTTTTTGGCCCTGAAACAAGAGGCTTGCCAGCATCGCTACTAAAGCATCGCCAAACACACGAGATCATCCGAATACCCATGTTAGAAGGCAGTCGAAGCCTGAATTTATCAAATGCGGTGGCGATTATTGCTTTTGAAGCCTGGCGACAAAATAACTTTGGTCGCCAGTAACGATTCTCTTAGCGTGTGAGACAGTCCGGAAATTTGGATTTTGCGGCTTGTCGCTAAGACATTTTTTTCGCTTTAGCTAAAGGCATGAGTACCAAACCAAATACTGCCGGTACAGGCTAAAGCCTTGTTTGAATTACTGAGCCGTATCCGGCGCTGGTGCATTCTGCTTGGCTTGCTCAAGGTGCTGCGCATAGAGGCCATCAAAATTAACCGGATCGAGCAGCAACTGAGGAAAACCACCCTTCTGAACCAGTGAGCCAATTGCTTCACGTACATAAGGAAATAACAAATTAGGGCAATAGCTGCCTAGCATCTGGTTAAGACGGTCTTCTTCAAAACCCTGAATTAAAAACAGCCCAGCCTGCTTGACCTCGGTTAGATAGGCAACATCTTCACCTAGCTTAACCGTAGCAGTTACCGTCAGCACACTCTCATACATGTCGTTTTCAAGCTTGGCACTTTCTGTGTTCAGGTGCAGTGACACCTGCGGCTTCCAGTCAGTGTTTGAGACAAATACCTTGGGGGTCTGCGGTGATTCGTATGAAACATCTTTCACATAGATACGCTGAATTTTGAATACCTGCCCGCTAGCTTGAGCTGCGGCAGCGCCAGAAGTACCGGTTGCTTCATTTTCGGCCATGTGATTACAGTATCCTGTTTGTGAATCTGATCTTGGATATCGTTGTGAAGTGATATCGTTAAAAGTACGCGACGAAAGCTACGTTGAGACCGGGTGTTACCACTGGCCCTGCACGAACCCACGCTCGCAAAGCTTATAAGCTACCCGCCTGACCCATTGTTATACAGTGCATCCAGTTCACCTCTTGAATCAAGTTCGGCCATGTCATCATAGCCGCCGATATGCTTGTCACCAAAAAAGATTTGCGGGACTGAAGTGCGGCCAGTACGCTCCGTCATTTGGGCACGCAATTCTCTGTTTCCATCGACTGAAAGCGCTTCAAAATCCCAGCCTTTTTTCTTCAGAAGCCGCTTGGCAGCCATGCAATAACCACAAAGGCTGGAAGCGTACATTACAATTTTAGTACTCATGATTTATTCACCACGGGAAGATTAGCTTTTTCCCACGCTACAAGCCCGCCACTTATAGAATGTAGATCAGTAAAACCCAGCTTACGCAATTTTCCGGTAACACGTGATGTGCGCATACCGTTGTCACAGTAAACCACAACACTTTTTTCTTTGTGCTTTTCAAGCTCGTGCATCTGCTTGTCGAGCTGGTTAACGGGCACACTTCGCGCGCCTTTGATATGCCCGTTTTTGTATTCCTTGTCATCGCGTACATCGAGAAATAAGGCGTCACCATCGTTTAGCAGTTGGGTCGCCTGGTAGGGAGACAAACCTGGAACACCTGAGAACATTCTGGTGTATTCGGTGAATATCAGCATGCCAAGCGTGGCGAAAAAGGCGAACACAAGCAACAAATGGTTGCTTGCAAATTCAATCAGCTGTTGCATGTCTTTCTTCGCTTGATCCAAACACAAGAGATTTTAACTTGTCGGTCTAAATCTCGGGTAATTATCTTGTTGTTGATAGCACAAACCGGTTACTCAGACTGGTCAACGGCAAACATGATGTTTGCACCACCCGGCATAGCTATCCCAGGGCTGCGCTATTGGATGACGGTTTATCTGCCTCCTTAGAGCCCCGTCATATACTTGACCGCGCGCTCGATATCTTCGTCTGAGTAGGTACTGCCGCCACGCGGTGGCATACCGCCTTTGCCATTAACAACGCTTGCGACCAGTGCCGCCAGGCCAGCTTCACTGCGCTTGTCCCATTCGGCTTTATCGTCAAATTTTGGTGCACCACCAATGCCAGCAATGTGGCAGGCTGCGCAAGTACCGTTAGCCAGCTCTTCTGGAGTGGCTGGCGCTGCAGCAACGAGCTCTGCTGGTGCTTCGTTAGCAGCCATTGCAGCCGTGCGTACTGAGCCAACCGGCTGAATACGCTCGATAAGCGCATTGCGAAGCAAAGCATCTGTCGCATCCGCATCGCCGATCCCCAAGAAGCGTGCAATTACCATACAAGTCAGAGTGATCACACACAGTGCTCCTCCAACAATACCCATCATTTTGACCATTCCCGAATCACTGGTTTCGGTCGAACTCATACTCTATCTCCAAACTTGGCGCTTACGCCGATATAATCAATCCGCCATTGTATCAGTGTGAGAGGCAATTCCGAGCATCTGCCTTAAAACTGAATCCTTGACGACAAAGTGATGCCATAACGCCGCACAGATGTGCAGTAAAACCAGGCCAAGAATGAGCCACTTGCCAAGCTCATGCCAACGTGCTGCAAAAGATAGCCCAAAGTAGTAATTAAGGGTGCCAGTGATAACCATTACCAGGAGCAGTGCGTACATCAGCCGGTGCACCCAAAGTGCCATTTTGGCGACCACCACTGGCCGCTCCCAGCGCAAACGCAGCCGCCAAAGAACCAGCAGGCCCATCGCAGCGCCATTGAGAGTATGGATTGTGGTGACCAAAAAACCCATGGCAGACAGGGACAAATCCTGTTCCAGTAGATCCATGGCACGGCGCATTGGGCCCTGAAGGGCGAATTGCAGCAAAAGCATCAACGCTACAATCCAGTGCAATCGCCGTTGCACCGCGCGGTAATACGAGCTGCGAACATTTGGGCTGGGCTTCAGCAAGCCTACCTCCTAAATAGGGTTACACTATCTCTCATGACAGATTCCAATAACGATCCAGTCAGGCACACCGCACAGCTGATTACTGATGAGGCCACAGACCTGCTAGAGCACCGGCTCAAGCAAGATATCTTTAACAGCATTGGGCGAATCAAGCCTGATTTGATTGCCCAGGTAGATTTTGACACAGAGGTCGTTGGCGGTGACTTTTTTAGCACTTTGAGCGCCCCACTCCAGGGTATTGCCATAGCCCGATGTGAAGGTGCATTGGCATTCTATAATCGTGTTGGCTGGCACAAGTCGTACCTTAGTGCCGAGCTGCAAACCTGTGTACCTGAAGAAGGAATCGAGCCGCTAACCCAACGCTACCATGCCAGAACACTGCACGACTTAGCCTATGTGCATCCAAAGCACTTTGAAAAAATGCTGGGAAAACCCGGAGCGGCATCGCTATGGGAAAAATTAAAACGTTATACAGTAGAGGTAAAGGCTCAAAATTAAGTGAACAGCCATTCCGAATCGGTCCTCCTGACGCAGGATCTGACACACAGCTACACCGATAATGACACCGCCCCGATCATTAACCAATTGAACCTTGAGGTTAAGCAAGGCGAGGCCGTTGCACTTATTGGCCGCAGTGGTTCAGGAAAATCCACATTGCTGAACATACTCAGTGGTTTGGAGCCCATACAAAAAGGACAGGTCAGCGTTCTAGGCCAGGCACTGGTCGATATGAATGACAAAGCCAGAACGCTTTTGCGCCGTAAGCATATTGGGTTCATATACCAAAGTTTTAATCTGATACCCACATTAACGGTGGCCGACAACGTTACCCTGCCTTTGGCTCTCGCTAATGTGTCTAAAGCCGAACGACAACGTCAGCTAGAACCGATTCTTGATGCCGTCGGATTATTATCTCGATCTGCAGATTATCCGGACAGACTTTCTGGTGGCGAACAACAACGTATCGCGATCGCCCGTGCGTTGATCCACAAGCCCGATGTCATTCTAGCTGATGAGCCTACCGGCAACCTCGATGCAACCAGCGGTCGGCACATACTCTCTTTGCTGCAATCTTTGATCAGCGAGCAGCAAGGTACATTGTTACTGGTTACTCACAGCCTGGAAGTGGCCAAAATGGCAGACAGAATTTACGCAATGAAAGTTGGCCAACTCAATAGCCTCGACACCAGTCAGCTCGATGGCAGCAGCGCATGGTAGCTGGCATACTCGCCAAGTCAAGCTGGCAGTATTATAAAAAGCACCCTTTGCAGTTGGTACTTTCCGTACTTGGCATTATGCTGGGCGTCGGAATTGTAACCGCCGTCCTCATAACTAATCATAGCTCGCAACGCGCCTTTGCTTTGTCTACAGAGGCCTTGCATGGTCGCACCACGCATCAAATCACCGCTGCTAGCGGTATTTCAAATTCGATTTATACAGAGCTGCGAAAAGCGCAACCCGATCTTGTTGCTGCCCCTGTGATTGAGGGCTTCGCTGCCATTGACAACACTGTTTTTTCAGTACTCGGACTTGACCCCTTCGCTGAATTGCCATTCAACCGCGCCGGCGGATTGCAAGGTGCTAGCCGCGGTGGAAATGATCTTAGTAACAAAGGTGGTTCCAGTTCCAGTAACAACAGCAATCAGTCTGACAGCAGCAGCGCGTTTA
>CALHRQ010000331.1 GCA_938038175.1 uncultured Granulosicoccaceae bacterium
GCTGGGGTCTTTGATGTCGCAGGTCTTGCAGTGAATACAGTTTTGCGAGTTGATAACAAACTCAGGCGTGTCCTCTTTAGTCACGACTTCATAAACACCCACAGGGCAGTAGCGCTGCGCTGGTTCTGCAAATTTGGGCAGGTTCTTCTGAATGGGCGTTGATGGATCAGTGAGCTGCAAGTGAACCGGCTGATTTTCTTCGTGGTTAGTGTTGGATAAGAATACCGACGATGGCTTATCAAAGCTGATTTTGCCATCGGGCCGCGGGTAATCAATGGGCGTACAGCTGTCTGCACTTTTTAATGTTTCATGATCTGGAATATCATCGCGAAATTTAAACGGCAGCTTGCCGCTGAAAATGGTTTGATCAACAAAGTTGTACATGCCACCCAGGAACATGCCGAACTTGTGCATAGCCGGACCAAAGTTTTTAGAGGACTGTAGCTCATCAAATACCCAGCTGTTTTCAAAGTTGGTTTTATAACTTGAAGCATCAACCGCGCGATCATCGCCTTTTGCAAGTTCTGCTGCGAGTGTTTCGGCAGCCACCATGCCAGACTTCATGGCCGTATGCGTTCCTTTAATTTTGGCAAAGTTCAATGTGCCTGCATCACAACCAATAAGGAGAGCCCCTGGCATGTGCATGCGGGGCAGGGAGTTTAAGCCACCCTTAACAATGGCCCGCGCACCGTAGCAAATGCGTTCACCACCTTCTAGCTGTTTTGCAACAAGTGGATGGTGTTTAAAGCGTTGAAATTCATCAAAGGTGCTTAGGTGTGGGTTGGAGTAATTCAGGTCAATGATAAGACCAACAACAACTTGATTATCTTCGAGGTGATAGAGAAACGCACCGCCTGTAGTTTTGCTTTCATTTAGCGGCCAACCTGTACCGTGCAGCACCAGGCCAGGCTTGTGTTTTGCCGGGTCAATCTGCCACAGCTCTTTTATGCCGATACCGTAGTGTTGTGGTGAACAGCCTTCGTCAAGTGAGAACTTTTTGATTAATTGTTTGCCCAGGTGCCCACGGCAGCCTTCTGCGAACACGGTGTATTTGGCGTGCAGTTCCATACCGACTTCATGGCTGTCTTTAGGCTTGCCTTCAGCATCAAGGCCCATATCACCTGTGGCCACACCTTTTACGCTGCCATCGTCGTTATAGAGTATTTCGGCAGCCGCAAAGCCTGGGAATATCTCTACACCCAATGCTTCTGCCTGTTCTGCAAGCCAGCGAGTAAGGTTACCGACACTTGTGATGTAGTTACCGTCGTTGTGCATGGTTTTTGGGGCAAGGATGTTAGGAATTTTTAGAGCGCCATCAGCTTTGGTGAAGTAGAAGATCTCATCTTCTGTGACTTCGGTTTTAAGCGGTGCATCCATGGACTTCCACTCAGGGAACAGCTCATTAAGTGCGCGCGGCTCAACAACAGCACCTGACAATATATGTGCACCTACTTCCGAGCCTTTCTCCAGCACAACCACGCTGATTTCCTGTTCTTTTTCGGTTGCTATCTGCATGAGCTTTATTGCGGTACTGAGCCCGGCAGGGCCGGCACCGACAATAACAACGTCAAACTCCATTGATTCTCTTTCAGTACTCATTAGGGGTTCTCAACTTGTTCTTGCTTGTTAGTCGTATTCCAAGCCGCTGGTGACAGTAAGTAGCGACTCGCGTTTGTTTTGTATTTGATAAGCACTATGCCAGTAAGTAACGCTACGCGTCCTCGGTCGAGCTTATTGCCAGCGACGGTTGTTATATTCAAACCGTCACTTCTGTTTGTGTTCTGCTAATAAATCGGTACTTTTGCCACGTTTGGCTGGTCGGGCTGAAGCGCCATATTCTTTACGAAGTCTTTTAGCCAGTGTTTTCTGGGCACGTTTTTCACCGTGAACCAGTAGCACAGGTGGCTTGGTTTTAAACGCATCGTACCAGTCCAGCATGCCTTGTTGATCTGCATGTGCCGATAGCCCACCTACGGTGTGGATCTTTGCAGCCACTTTTACTCTCTGGCCAAACAGGCGAATAAACGGCTCGCCATCAACAAGCTTACGCCCTGTTGAGCCAGGCGATTGATAGCCGGCGATAATGACATGACATTCCTTGCGCCATACATTGTGCTTCAAATGGTGTCTGATACGGCCTCCTGTGCACATACCACTACCTGCAATCACGATCGCACCTTTCTGAATTCGATTCACTGCCATGGATTCTTCTGGCGACTTGGTAAAGCGTAAATTTGGCATATCGAGAAGCGGACCATGCTCTTTATAGTAGGCGGCCGCGGTTTCATCATATAGCGCGGTGTGTTTCAAATAAATTTCAGATGCTTCGATTGCCATTGGGCTGTCGAGAAAAATCTGCCATTTATCCAGGCCCCACTCTTTAAAGTATCTAGCGAACATGTAAAGAATCATCTGACTGCGACCAACCGAAAAAGCCGGTATCAGAATATTACCTTTTGAGTTCTTAACGGCTTCTGCGATCTCACTGACTTCGTCAAAGGTCTCTGACCAGTCACGGTGTGAGCGGTTGCCATAAGTGCTTTCCATAAGTACAAAATCGGCATGATCAAGATAGGTGAAGTCGCGCAGGATTGGCGCGCCGCGATGGCCGAGATCTCCACTGTAGACCAATGTGCGAGTCACATCACCCTCGGTAAGTGTTAGTTCAACAATCGCCGAACCAAGTATATGCCCGGCATCGTATAGCTTGATGCTAACGCCCGGCACAATCTCCAGTGCCTCTTCGTAACGCATACCACGAAAACGGCGGATGGTTTCTTCAACATCATCTTTTGAATACAGGGTATCGAGTAATGGCTTGCCTTTGCGAGCACGGAGCTTGTTTTTATACGCCACATCGCGCTCATTCAGGCTGGCCGAATCCTTGAGCAACACCCGGCATAAATCACTGCTCGCTTCATGCGTGTGAATGGGGCCTTTGTAACCTTGTTTTATGAGTATGGGTAGCCGACCACTGTGATCGATGTGCGCATGGCTCAGTACAACGGCATCGAGCAATGCCGCCTCAAACGGAAAGGGATCATGATTGCGTAGCTCATCTTTAGAGCGTCCCTGAATGAGTCCGCAATCCAGCAGCACCTTGTGATCACCGACCTCTATAAGGTGGCATGAACCGGTGACTTCTTCCGCTGCGCCATAACTGGTTAATTTCATAATAAAGAGCTGTGTGATAACACGCCTATAGGCTGATAGCGTCATTATCATGGATAACTGCAGAAAGTGGGTTGATTTGATGTCAATT
>CALHRQ010000332.1 GCA_938038175.1 uncultured Granulosicoccaceae bacterium
CCTTTCAAATATATTGCCAGTAAGCGTTGTGAAAGGCTCTTTTTCGTCTTTTTTGTGCGTCGAAAATCGGTGGCCTAATTCGGTAGGTGTGAAGGCTGTCCAGAAGCCAGAGGTTTTAGAGGCTGTTTCTGATCGCAGTGATGTGGTTACCAGTGCCAGAAACGGCACCACCCAGATAAATACAATCAGGGCCAGAATGATATTTTTAAGTGCGCGATTCATAGTGTTAGTGGCCTGAGACTAATGTCCAAATTCTTTTTGTTCGCGCCGAATACGCCTGGCGTTGAAAATCATATTGGGAATGACTGTGACCATCAACATGACGGCGATGGCGGCAAAAAGATTTTCGACATTGTCGCCACCGACTGACCAGTTGTTACGTGCGTTTTCCATCATGGTTGCCAACAGGAGCTTGTCATCATCATTGGCTGAAAGCGCATAAGGGATATCGAACATCTTCAATACCAATATCACCAACGTTGTCCATACAACCACAACGGTTGAATAGATCTGCGGAAGTTTTATGCGAAAGAACATCTGAAAAGGATTTGCACCATCAATTTTTGCAGCTTCCACCGTATCCTCTGGCACACCACGAAGGGCAGCCGAGAATATCACCATTGCAAAGCCTGTCTGTACCCAGACCAGAATCCACATGAGGAAGAAATTTCCCCAGAATTTCAAACTATAAAGGGGTTCGTTATATGCGGCCGTGTGCCCAAGCAAAGATTTTAAAAGGCCAATCTGATAAGAGGGCGTCAGACCATTGATTGCCTCTTGTGGCTGGATACCACCTCCTGCAAAAATATTGCGCCAGATAACAGCAGCACCAACAAATGAGATTGCCATCGGTACAAAGATCAGTGTTTTTGCAACGATTCCCCAGCGAGTGGAGTCCGCCAATACCGCAATTAACAAGCCTAAGGATATACAAACCGTAGGCACTAGAATTAACCACATCAGACTGTTGCGCATAGCATAGCGAAACTGTGTATAGCCTAGTGAGCTTGGATCCCAAATAAACGCGTAGTTGTCTATTGTCCGAGTGCCATCGGCTTCCTGAAAAGACAAGCTAAGCGTGGAAAATGCAGGTACAAATAAAAACAGTAACAGGAGAACCAGAGCAGGGCCAACAAAGATCCATGGCTGTATTGCTTCGAGGATAGATGTTTCGCGGCCTGTCGAACCTTTTGATGAGTAACGAGCTAATCCTTGGTTTAGCCAATTGCTAAGCCAGAAATAAAGGAATGAAAGGCCAACCGCAATAAAGATAGAGCGAATTGCAAAACCAATCTTTGCAAAGCGATCCTGTGTTTCCAGAGTTGAAACAGACCAGCTGTAGGTTTCGTGTAACCAAGTACCAAACTGTGCCATCGCTGCGTCAAGTGGGGAGGTGGCAGTGAAAGCTAAAATACCGGTAATAGGTAAAACAAAAATAATTGTCAGCGCGATAGCCAGACCATTGCCGGCAATGATTGGCTTGAGTGAACTCATATCGTTTCGTTTTATTTAGCCTGGGTATCGAGGTAGCAAAATGAGAAAAGGCGTGCGAGTCTCGCACGCCTTAATTATATAAGGCTTTAATCTATATAACGCTCTGGTATAAACAAGAGACTCTTGCCAGAGAATCTTTATTAAAAAGAGTCTTTAAGCTTGAGTCTCTTGACAACAGCAATACCGACAAAAACTTACTTGATTGCATCCCAGGCTGACTGGATGTTATCGGCAGTCGTTTTGGCATCCTGACCATTTGCGAAAGCAGTCATTTCTGACCAGAAAGCACCTGCGCCAATTGCGCCCGGCATAAGATCTGAGGCGTCAAAGCGGAATGTTGTGGCGCTGGTTAAGATTTCACCTTGCTTTCGCAGCGCTGGCGTTGCATAAGCGTCAAGGCTTGCACTTTTATGAGCGGTTAGGAATGTACCTTGTTGCATCCAGGCTTCATGTGCAGACGCTTCTTTCATGAACTCAAAAAAAGCACGAGTGGCTGGGCTATCTTTGGTCATTGTCCAGATAGTGCCCGCACCCAATACCGGGTTGCCAAGCTCTGTCTCTGCTTCAAACGGTGGGAAGTAGAAAAAATCAGCTTCGCCATTGGCCACTTCTTCGCCTTTTTTCGGAAAGAAAGCTGGGATAAATGACGCTTGGCGGTGCATCATGCAAGATGCAGGGCTTGAGAATAAACCTTTTGGCGCATCACCAAAAAAAGTGGTTGCAACTGAAGACGCACCACCTGCAACATAGTCGTCATTTCTGGAAAACTGACCATAGACTTCCATCGCGTTTAATACTTCAGGGCTGTTGAACGGCAGATCATTCGATACCCAGCGGTCGTAATTTTCAGGTGTTGTGGTGCGAAGCATAAGGTCTTCCATCCAGTCGGTTGCAGTCCAGCCCGTAGCGTTACCTGATTCAACACCAATACACCATGGTGTATTGCCGTCTTCAACCATTTGATCAGACAGTTCTATGAGCCCTTCCATAGTGTCTGGAATTTCATAACCGTTGTCTTCGAACTGTTCTGGTGAATACCAAACCAGCGACTTCAAGTCCTTTTTGAAAGGAAAACCATAGAAACTCTCATTTCCGTCAGCATCGGCATAGGTACCCAGAGCCACCCATGAAGGGCCTGCACCGTAGTTTTCCGCCATCCAGTCCGCTGACTCTTGGCCAATCGGCGTTAGGTGACCTTCTTTAGCCATGTCAGCGGCAAGCCCTGGTTGTGGGAAGATCGCAATGTTTGGCGCATTGTTGGAACGTAAATCAGCAACGATCAGTGCTGCAAAATCACGTGAACCGGAGTATTTTACGACAGCACCAGTTGACTTTTCGAAACAGCTGACGGTGTTGGTGAGCATTTCTTCATCTTTACCCTCCATTGAACCCATGATGGTGATCTCTTCGCCTTCGAATTTGCCAAGCTCACCCAGAGTTGATGGTGTGTCGCAGACATCAGCGATAGCGCTGCCTGCAAAAGAGGCGAAACCTAATAAAAAGCTCGCTCGTAAGAGTTGGGATTTCATATTGATCGGTTGTCCTTAAAAAATGTATTAAAAATAGTAATTTAAAATCAATAGGTTAGTAAAAAGTAGTCATATTAGTGTTGCAGGTGAGCACGCTGTTTATTTACCTGCCGTCCGACCTACCATTGCACTTTTTACTGCCATGGTACATCGTATGATCAACCACTATCTGCACTGCAGGCACTACGTTCATCGTGTAGTTGACAGTCTTTCTCCACCTGCATTGCACAATCTGCGGCTACTGTGGCCTAGCGAAATTGCCAGCTAAGCCGACGGTGCACGGGATCATCGTACGCATCGACCACTTATTTCTAAGAGCGTACCACAACTGCTGATATTAAAAGGCACAAATGACTGGCTGAAACTAGATCAATACCAGGCATCGGGTATCTCTTCTTTTCGCCTGGCAATGTAAGCATCAAGTGCTTCTTTAATTGCAGGGTCAATTGGCGGTGGTTCGTAGTTGTTGAGTAGGGTGTTCCATTTCATATGCGCGCGCTTGCGCATATCCATACTGCCTTTCTCCTCCCAGCTTTCTACGTTCTCGCTATCGCTTAGCTCTGCATCATAAAATGCGTCCTGATAATTTCGCATGGTATGAGCAGAGCCTAAAAAGTGGCCAGCGGGTTCGACTTCCTCGTAGGCGTCACGAGCCAGTTGTTCATCACTCAAATCAAGGCCACCCAGAATTTTTTGATAGCTTCCCAGGCGATCGGCATCCATGATGAGTTTTTCATAGCCCGTGGTGAGGCCACCCTCCATCCAACCTGCTGCGTGCAGTGTGTAGTTGGATCCAGCAAGCATTGTGGAATGCATGGAGTCGGCACTCTCATATGCAGCTTGCGCATCTTCAATTTTAGAAGCCGTGAGTGAGCCACCGCAACGTAATGGCAAACCAATACGTCGAGCCATTTGCCCAATAACGTAATTTGATATAACCGGTTCTGGCATACCAAACGTGGGTGCACCTGATTTAAGGCTCATTGATGATAAAAAGTTACCCATGACAAAAGGTGCGCCAGGACGAACTAATTGTGCAAACGCGCAACAGATCATTGACTCTGCCATCGCCTGGGCAACTGCAGCCGCAGTTGAGACAGGGCCCATTGCACCGGTAAGAATAAAAGGTGTCACAACCATGGCCTGACCACGGGATGAATAAACTTGAATCGCTTCAGTGACAACGCGATCAATCAACAGCGGGGAGTTGGTATTCACATTTGCCATAATGACAACGTTGTTTTTCATGGTATCGCTGCCATGAAGAATTTCTGCCATATCAACGCTATCTTGTGCGCGGCTTTTTTCAGTTATCGCGCCCAGATGCGGTTTGTCACTGAGTGTCATGTGCGCATACACCATGTCGAAATGGCGTTTGGAAACCGGTACATCAGTTGGTTCTGTTATCACCAGGCCACCGTGATGCAGGTTGGGATGCATATAGGTAAGCTTGACGAAGTTCTCCAGATCCTTGATGGTGCCGTAACGCCTGCCACCTTCCAGATCACGCACGAACGGTGCACCATAGATGGGTGCAAAAACCTGATTGTTTCCGCCAATAACGACCGAGCGTTCAGGATTGCGGGCCAGTTGCGTAAATTCTTTAGGTGCTTTGGCTACTTGCTCGCGTACCCAAACAGCGTCGGCGAAAACCTTGTCACCTTCCATCTTTACACCGGCTTCTTTCCAGATACGAATTGCCTCTGGGTCATCGCGGAAGGCCATACCGATGTTCTCTAGCATCCAGTCGACTTGCGCATCGATCTTCTGCAGCTGATCTTCTTCCAAGGGGTCAAAGAAAGGCAACTTTCGGTGGATGAAGGGGGCAACAACGGGTGTGGTTCTACTTGCGGCGTTATCGCGTGCCTGGCCTGGGCGTGTACCTCGTGGACGCGCTCGTCTGGATCGACGGACCATGGTTTAGTGCCTTAGTAACAATGCGAAGAGTCGATGATAGCGATGCTAGAACGCTTTGTGAATCCGAGCAATACGATAGCAAGTAAAGATAGGACGTGTCGGGGATAATCTGGCCTGGTTTTGACTGCAACGCCATTTAGTCAAGGTTTTTTTGCACCAGAAACTTGCCGCAGGAATAATGAATTCTTTGTGTTTTCCAGTCAGTTTTGTCTTTATTCCTGCAAATTAATGGGAAAAGCGATAATAATCGTGCTTACAAACAATTCCTCATACGCGATTAAATGACAAGCGAGTTTATTCTGTTTCTTGTACTTGGTGCTGCGGCAGGTGGTTTTGTAAACGGCCTTGCTGGTACGGGTACCGCACTTTTTTCTTTAGGTTTTTACTTAACCATACTGCCGCCTGTTGCGGCAATAGCAATATCGTCGCTCGTGGCTATCCTTGCTGGTTTTCAAGGGCTGTGGGTCGTACGCTATGACATCCTGCAAAACAGGAAGCGACTACCAGGCTTTCTGATACCTGGTTTAATCGGCGTACCAATTGGCGTAACGATGCTTGATTTTGTCAATGCTGACGCTCTACGTCTCATGATAGCCGTTGTTCTGATTGTCTATGGTGGTTTCTTTGCATTTCGCTCTACATTGCCTTCGATAGATGTCGCTATGCCAAAAATCGACGGTGGTATTGCATTAATCGGTGGTGTGCTGGGAGGGCTGGCTTCTATGTCAGGGGCGTTACCAGTGATGTGGTTATCAATGCGCCCATGGTCAAAAGGTGAAATTCGCGCATTGTTGCAGCCGTTCAACATGGTGATATTAGTGGCAACTGCCACAATGCTTTTTTTTAAAGGTGCATATGGTGAAACGGTGGTAGGCGCGTTGATGCTAGCCATTCCTGTTGCAATAATATCGTCCTTGGTGGGTCTATTTGTTTTTAATCGGTTGAGTAATGCCCTGTTTCGACGCTTGCTTATTACGCTTTGCCTGCTAACAGGGTTAGGAATTTTATATTCGTTAATGTAAGATATTGCTGGTGCTGTATAGCAATTACCCAATGGCTAACGACACATTTGTTATTGCACACTTTATCGTTAGAATGCCGACTCCTTCACAGACACCTAGACGACTATGACGTCCGATACGCTAACCGTTGAAATTAAGAGAGGCGCTAAATCAGGGTCGCATTTCGATTTATTTACCGTTCCCGCTTATGATAACCAGACTGTGCTGGATGTTGTGTCTTGGGTACAACAAAATGCAGATGCCACATTGAGCTATCGTTTTGCCTGCCGTGTCGGTATGTGCGGCAGCTGCGCGATGATGGTTAATGGAGTGCCTCGTTGGACATGCCGCACACACATTTCAAAAGTACACAATAGCAACAAGAACGGCAACAAAAATAAGATTACTATTGAACCGCTACGAAACCTGCCAGTGATTAAAGACCTTGTCGTTGATATGGATCCCTTCTTTGATAAATGGATTGCAAGCGAAGGTGTGCATCACGGTACTTTAAGTCGGCATGATTCCATTGCACCAATTGATGAAAGTAGTGCTGAACGCACTGAAGCCAATGCA
>CALHRQ010000333.1 GCA_938038175.1 uncultured Granulosicoccaceae bacterium
GGCAACACGGCTCCTGGAACAGAAGTAACTTAAGCGGGTATAAAGTTGTGTTTGTGCCGTTTGCCAATGGCAAGCCCATTGATCGCCCAAGAGATATCCTGAGTGGCTTTTTATCCGCAGACGAAAAGCATTCCTATGGCAGGCCTGTGGGTGTAGCTATCGGTCCGGATAACTGTTTGCTTGTTGCTGATGATGTCGGCAACATTGTTTGGCGTGTCACAGGCGCTTGATCAACTTGCGTTGTTGTAGTGCCAGTCACCTTTGGTACGAGGCTATTGATTTTAGCGTCTTTCGCGTATACCAATTTGCGATAAACGCAGCAATAATCACCACCGAAATAATAGTGTAAAAAATCCATAGCATCGGATAGCCCCACAACACAATCAGTACGTAATTGATGATTGCCGGAACCAGCAATTGCCTGGCTATTCCCAAAAGCATTGGAAACAACGGACGCTGTATTGCCTGCAATACAGCAACGCTTAAAAACAACACAACATAAGCGTAGAAAGCTAATGCATCAACCTTAAGGTACGCTGCCCCCGTCCCTTTTATGGTGTCATTGTCTGTAAAAAATCCCATCATGGCAGGTGATAAAAAGAACATGATCGGGATAGAAACAGCAGCCATGATTAATCCGATTTTCAGCCCTTTAAAATAGGCTTCCTGGACGCGATCATTTAATCCTGCACCGTAATTTTGACCAGCAATAGCCATCACCGCCGTATTGAGACCTAGCGCAGGCAGCAACAGCACTTGTTCGAGACGTAAACCAACAGCATAGCCTGCGATATGTTCACTGCCAAATCGGCCAATATAAGAAATTGAGATAAATCCGCCCAGTATGATGGTCAGCATATTCATGCTTGCCGGCAATATTTGTCGCAGCAGCGTAATCCATCTTTGAATGTTGAATGCGGGTCGGGCCCATTGTCCAACGCGATGACGGATTATCCAAAAAAGGTACAAAGCGGATGCAGCCTTGATGATAACAGTGGCCAATGCCAATCCTGTTACGCCAAGCCCGAGACCGAATGTGAGTAATGGGTTTAAAGCAAAGTTAGCAAAGAAACCGACTACCAGCACATTACGGTTGGACTTGGTATCACCCAAAGCCATCAATGCACCAGCAGCCATAAAAGACAGAACGAATGTAACCGTACCCGCTAAGGTGATATCAAGGTATTCGTTTGCCAGCGGTGCAATGTGAGCTTCTGCGCCGAGAAAGTTGACCAATGTGTCGGCGTACAACCAACCAAGCAACATGGTGATAACACTAAAAACAATACAGACGCCAAACGCCTGGTCTACCCAGGTGCCTACCTGATCTTCTCGTCCAGCACCTACTTCGGGTGCAATCACCGCCGATGCACCTGTCTGCACGCCAATGCCAATCGCGAGCAAGATAAAAAATACACTGCCCGCAATGGAGACACCTGCTAGCGCATCATCGTGCAGCAGGCCTGCGAACCAGAAGTCTGTCAGGTTGTAAAGGGTGTTGAATATCATCCCCATTGCGGCGGGCACAGACAGCCTTGCAAGATGCTTGTATATCGAGCCATTGGTTAGCTGGTTGTCGGCTTGATTCACGGAGTCCTTGTTATGCTGTTTTTGAGTAGATGAGCAAATTCGGTGTAAAGTGAAACAGGAAAAGTATTGGTTACTCAATGATCAACTGTGGACGGCAGATCGTTAGCAAGTGTACGTGAGTTGAGCGGTGGCTTATAGTATTTATATTCCTCCGTATACAAATAAGACTGCCTCGAAAGAAGTATAAAAGGATCAACTTATGAAAGCACAAGGCTTAACACCCATATTAAATGTGTCGGATATGCAGGCCACGTTTCGGTGGTTTGAGACACTCGGCTGGCAGAAAGGGTTTGAGTGGGGTGAGCCTACCAGCTTTGCTAGTGTGTGTTTTGGTGAATGCCAGATATTTCTTTGTTTGCATGGGCAGGGCGGCAAAGGTCGGGGTACTGCTACTGATACCTTCGCCGATTACTCGGCAGAGGCTGCTGATAAGGGCGTTTGGATGTCTGTTTGGCTACAAACTGTGGCAGAGGTGGATGCCACTTTTGAGCTGTGCAAGCAAACCGGGATTGAGATTACTCATGAGCCAGAGGACATGCCCTGGGGTGTGCGTGAACTGCATATACGCCACCCCGACGGCCATGTATTTCGTGTTGGTTGCGGTACGGGTGGTGAGTGAATGCTTAGCCGCCTGTATCAGCCACAAAGCCTGCCGCTTCAATACCGGCAACAGCGCATTTTTCGTCCGCATCAGAAGTGTCACCGGTTACACCAACAGCGCCAACTATTTCCCCGTCACTGTTTTTAACGAGTACGCCACCTGCCACGGGCACTAGCGCTCCATCGCACAAGCCATTCACAGCCTGTACAAAGAATGGCTCAACTTTGGCCCTTTCGAACAAAGCGCGTGAACCGATACCAAGCGAAATAGCACCATGAGCTTTGCCGTGTGCCACTTTGGGCCTGAGCAGGCTGGTACCGTCCTGACTCTCGCTTGCACGAATGGTCCCAGCTGCACCAAGCACTACCACAGCCATGGGCTTGAATTTGTTTTTAGCCTGTTCGGCAAGTGTGTGTTCAATGATTTTTTTGGCGTCAGCGAGCTTTAGATCCATGATTTAGTCCTGTGAATAACGATAGAATGTTGTTTTACCACAATCAATGCCAAAGCATTGTTCCACAAGCGTTGGCTGCGGTTTTTTTCCTGTCTGGCGTGTTTCTGGCGGAGACCAGCATTATGTTAATCATTACTGCTTTAGCTGCCTCGATACTGAGTGTGTTGTACGTTATGTTGTCGCTGAATATCGTCAGTATTCGCCGAGCCGAAAAAATCAGTATTGGTGATGAAGGCAATGCTCAGCTGTCTCGCGCTATCAGGGCGCAGGGTAATTTGGTCGAGTATGCGCCGATTGCGCTGATACTCATGGCCTGTCTTGAGGTCAATGGATCGCCTCGGCTGATGCTAGCGCCCCTGGCTTTGGCATTTGTCGCGGGTCGTCTATTGCACCCCATTGGCATTAAAAAGCCAGATGAAATGGGTATGCGAGTATTGGGTATGCAGCTGACCTTGGTGAGCATCCTTGCGCTAGCTGCGTTAAACGTACTATGGCTATTATGGCTTTTGTTTACGTAATGCTTGTTAAATAAACCATTCAGCAGGCTGTATTGTGGAATTTGATTATATCGTTGTTGGTGGTGGTTCAGCTGGATCTGTACTAACCAATCGCCTGAGCGAAGATGGCCGTTACTCTGTACTGCTACTTGAAGCGGGACCCAGTGATAATCGTTTATATGTGCAAGTACCTTTAGGCTATGGCAAGGTTTTCTATGATAAGCGTATTAACTGGAAGTACGAGACAGAGCCTGACCCTTCATTAAATAACCGAAGAGCATATTGGCCGCGTGGCAAGGTGTTGGGTGGGTCCAGTTCGATTAATGCCATGGTGTACGTCAGAGGGCATCCCAATGATTATAAAGAATGGAACAGTGCCGCAAATGGATGGGGGTGGGATGCGGTAGCACCGGTATTTAAAAAAATGGAACACTGGTCCAGGGGTGCTGATGAATACCGGGGCGGTGATGGTCCCCTGCATGTTTACGATACATCAAAGGATGTACACCCTTTATGTGAGGTCTATCGCCAGGCAGCTGAGGAATCACAGATTCCCTGGAATAACGACTACAACAGTGCTTCCATGTCTGGTGCTGCTCTGTACCAGATTACAACACATAAGGGGCTTAGAGCATCCGCCGCTGCCTGTTATTTGCGTCCGGCCAAATCACGTAAAAACGTAAACATAGAAACAGCTGCACATGCCACGCGTATTGTGTTTAATGCAGAGAAAAAAGCAATCGCTGTTGAATACCGAAAAGGCGGCCATGCTAATGTGGCTAAAGCCCGTCGCGAAGTTATTGTTGCAGCGGGTGCATTGAATTCTCCGCAGTTACTACAGCTCTCGGGTGTTGGTCCTGCGGCGTTGCTAAAAGAACATAATATACCGCTTGTACATGATTCCTCACAGGTTGGTGAAAACCTGCAAGATCATCTTGGTGCTGATGTTGTTTGCAGAACCAATGTGCCAACACTTAATCAGGAACTTGGCACATGGGCTGGCAGGTTTAAAGCGGTGATGCAATATCTGATTAGCCGCCGTGGTCCTATATCACTTAGCTTAAATCAGGCCGGTGGGTTTGTTAAGTCAACGCCAGATGTTCCACATCCTGATCTACAGCTGTACTTTTCTCCTGTGAGCTACACGCGCGCTCCAGTTGGCCAAAGGCCTTTGATTCGTCCAGATCCATTTCCGGGGATATTAATTGGCTACAACCCCTGTAAACCAACCAGTGTAGGTTCAGTGCATATAAAAAGTCGTAGTGCCTTTGATGCTCCGCAGATGACCCCTAACTATTTAACAACTGAGCACGATCAAAAACTCATGTTGGCCGGTATGCGCCTGATGCGTTCCATGTTATCCACTGATGCGTTCGGGTCAGTTGTGGAGGAAGAGTTGAGCCCTGGGTCCATGGTTAGCAGTGATGAAGACATGATGCGTTTCATTCGTGATAATGCTTGGACGGTATTTCACCAGTGCAGCACATGTCGAATGGGAGATCATCCTGAGACCTCAGTCGTATCGGCCAGCTTGAAAGTGCATGGTGTTGATGGCTTGCGCGTGGTTGATGCGTCAGTGTTTCCGAGCATACCGACAGGTAATACCAACGCTCCGGTTATTATGGTGGCAGAAAAAGCTGCACAACATATTCTTGAAGAGGCAATTTAGCTGCTTTAACTTCAAGCGGTTTATTTTTGCAAGTGCAACTTGCTTATTTCAACTTAAAAAGGTCGATGGAAACTGATGGTAGACAAGGCTAATAAGCACATCAACTACGATGCTACAACAGCAGTAACGGATGCCGTTAATACGCGCCGCTCAATTCGTGCATTTAAACCTGACTGCGTTTCTATGGATACCGTTAAGTCGATACTGCATACAGCAGGTCGAGCTCCCAGTGGAACCAACATTCAACCCTGGAAAGTCTATGTGACACAGGGTGAAATCAAAGACAGGTTGTGTAACGCTGCCTGTGAGGCCTTTGACGCCCAAACACCAGAACATCAAATAGAAGTGCCCTACTATCCGGAAAAATGGTTTGAACCTTACCTTGCACGCCGCAGGAAAATTGGCTGGGACCTTTATGGCCTATTAGGTATTGAAAAAGGTCAGCGTGAAAAAACCCATGCGCAACACCGGCGTAATTATCTTTTTTTTGACGCCCCGGTTGGTTTGATATTTACACTGCACCGTGATCTTGCTGTGGGTAGCTGGCTGGATTATGGTTTGTTTTTGCAAAGTATTATGTTGCTTGCCAGAGAACAGGGTTTGCATACCTGCCCACAAGCAGCATGGAACGATTACCACAGTATAATTCGTTCTCAACTCAACATCGATAACAGCGAAGTTATCGTGTGCGGGATGGCAATGGGATACGCCGACCCGGATGCCATAGTGAACGAATTGGTCGCTGAAAGAGTGCCTGTGGATGACTTTGTAACTGTCTTGTAAAGCCTGCGCTCTCGTTGCCATACATTTACGCGACGTAACCCGTAAATTGGGGTGATGCGGCCACAAATTTAGGCTAAAACTGCTACCTTGGTAGGGAAATTGATAGGGAATAATCGGATCAGCTGTGCCATTAGGGCACACAGGTAATGTTGTAGTCTATGAGTCGAATAACTTTCCTACAAGATTTGCTCACATCTGTGTTTACACGCGATGGGGCAGAGGCTGCGAATGAAGACAATCGCTCCATGCAGGCGCTCTGTGACGCCTTGTTATCCGAGCGTGGAGAGATGTCTGGTAATCGCATTGCACGCTCACTACTGAATCGCTTTGAGCATTCTTCAGATGAAGAAAAGCTGGCATTTTTCAAAATGCTGTGTGAGCGTTTTGACATTGATGTGCAGCTTGTTAAGAGTACAGCAACAGCACTTGCCGAAAATAACGACATCGATCATTACAGTGCATTGTTTTCGTCTGTTGAACCGCGTCGACAAGAACTCTTCCGAAGGCTTAACCGTATAACCGGCGCTACGGATGCGCTGGTTAATATGCGTGCCGACCTACTCGAGCATCTTCACGATCACCCTGAGCTTGAGCGCATAGATCTGGATTTCCAGAAGCTGTTTCGATCCTGGTTTAATCGTGGTTTTCTTGTTATGCGTGAAATCGATTGGCACACTCCTGCTAATATTCTGGAAAAATTAATCCAATACGAAGCGGTACATGAAATCTCAAGTTGGGAAGCACTACGAGGTAGACTTGAACCTGAAGATCGAAAGTGCTTTGGATTTTTCCATCCAGCCATGCTCGATGAACCTTTGATATTTGTCGAAGTAGCATTAACAAAAAAGGCACCAGATTCTATCCGAGAAATTCTCACTGGCAGTCGCGACATAGTATCGGTCTCTGATGCCACGGGTGCTGTTTTTTATTCCATATCAAATTGTCAGCGTGGGCTTGCAGGAGTGTCGTTTGGTAATTTCCTTATCAAACAAGTTGCACAAGAGCTATCTGTACAGTTGCCTAATTTAACGTCATTTAGAACACTTTCACCGGTGCCTGGCTTTATGCGATGGGTAAACAAAGCCGCTACTGAAACTTCTGCAGAAGTTGACGATGCAGAGCAAGAACTCTTACATGGCAGGCTGAATGTAGTGCAGCGGATAGCCAATGGTGAGATTGAAGCCCCTAACGCTGATGAGCAACAATTTCTAAAAGAACTTGCTGCGCAGTATCTTGTAAAAGAGCGGCGTAGTGATAACCAGCCCCTGGATCCTGTTGCGCGGTTTCATCTGGGCAACGGTGCCAGTCTTGCCAGGATTATGCCTTTGGCGGATGTTTATCCAAAAGGCTTAAAACAATCGGCTAGCGTGATGGTTAGCTATCTATACGATCTGGATAATGTCATATCAAACCATGAAAACTACGCCACCCATAGAGAAGTGGCCGTTTCTGATGATGTCAGAGAACTCCTGGGTGAAAAGAAAAAACGCTCATTGCGCGCAGCCAACTAGTAGCAGGTTTAATTCAAGAGAAATTCAGCAGCAACTCAATCGTAGGTACGTAGCTTGATTGCATTCGCATAAGCTCCTTCGACCATCCCCTTGTGTGCGCAGCAACATGTACAATTTAGTAGCATCTTCTAAGGTATGCTGTAACGGATGTCTAGCGTGCCTTACCCTCAAATATCAGAAATTAAAGGTAATTCGAGGATAAACCAGTCGGACATCTCAGCCTCCATTCCCAAGGCTTGCTACAATACTAATCTGTTATCGCAGTTGCTACTGCAAGCTTAATAAATAGACCTGAACCGTATGTCAAAACAAACCTACCTAACCGGTATCACAACCACTGGCACGCCGCATTTGGGCAATTACGTGGGCGCGATAAGGCCTGCCATAGCGGCGAGTAAATCTGCGGATAACGAAAGTTTTTATTTTCTTGCTGATTATCATGCGCTCATAAAAAGTCAGGACCCTGCTAAAGTGCGGCAATCGCGCACAGAGATTGCAGCTGCCTGGCTTGCATTGGGCCTTGATACGAACAAAGCGACTTTCTATAGACAGTCAGATATTCCTGAAATTCCAGAGCTGACATGGATGCTGACATGCATGACGGCAAAAGGCTTGATGAATCGGGCGCATGCTTACAAAGGCGTTGTACAGGAAAATATTGATGCTGGATCCAGCGATCCTGACAAGGGTATCACTATGGGTTTATTCAGCTACCCCATACTAATGGCCGCTGATATTCTGATGTTCAAGTCAACACGAGTTCCTGTTGGAAAAGATCAGGTACAGCATCTTGAAATGACGCGTGATATCGCACAACGTTTTAACCATCACTTCGGTGATCATCTTGTAATACCAGAAGTTGTTGTTGATGAAGATGGAGCACTGCTTGCCGGACTTGATGGTCGGAAGATGAGTAAGAGCTATAACAACACCATACCTCTGTTTGGCACGTCCAAGCAGTTGCGCAAGTCCATCATGAAAATTAAGACAAATTCACAAGAGCCTGGTGAGCCAAAGGCTACCGAAAACAATACCGTGTTTGAGCTTTTTTGTGCTTTTGGAAGTAATGATGAAATTGCGCAGTTAAGAGAAGACTATGCGGCCGGTATCGGTTGGGGCGATGCAAAGCAGCGTTTGTATGAGGTTATCGAAGCTATACTTGCAGAGCCGCGCGAAAAATATAATGACTTAATGGCTAATCCTGCGGATATTGAGCAAGTGTTGCAGGATGGAGCAAAAAAAGCGCGTGCAGTTAGTGCACCCTATATGGCGCAACTACGTAAAGCCGTTGGTTTATCAACCTAGCACTATTAACCTAACGCTTTGAACATAGCTAAATAGCTTGTCAGTATAAAGTTGGCGTATTCGAGCTTGTGATATTAAATCAGTGTCATCACAAAGATGTTATGACGCTAGCCTTATAAAGGCAGCGAAAACAACAAGGTTTTTCGATCCAGGGTTATTGATCCGGGATTGAGCATTTACGCTTACCTATCTGCGGTATCAACCTGGGACGATCAAATAAATGAATCCTGTGCTGGTTAATGTATGGCGTGGCAGTGCCATTGAAAGTCGTCATCGTGGCGCTATTGCCGTTATGCGTTCGGATGGTACATTGCAGTTGCAAATGGGCGATATACAACAACCTGTATTCCCTCGCTCGTCTATCAAATTTTTGCAGGCAATTCCGTTTGTCGAGTCAGGATCCTTAGTGCACTACGGTTTAGGTGATAAACAGGTTGCTCTCGCATGTGCGTCACACAATGGCGAACCCGTACACGTCGAGCTCGTTGATAGCTGGCTTAAGAAAATTGGTTGCGATGAAGGTTCATTGGAATGCGGTGCTACCTTACCGATGCATCAAGGTGCGCAGTTTGATTTGATGGCAGAAGGGGCAGGGCCAACACGATCACACCATAATTGCTCTGGTAAACATACAGCGTTATTGTCTATGTGCCAACAATATGGTGACCCAACGAAAGACTACAGGTTATACAGCCATCCTGTTCAGCAGCGATGGTTTGATGTTATCGAAAGTATGAGCGGTGCACGAGTTCAGCAGTTGCCTTGGGGCTACGACGGTTGTGGTATTCCCTGTATTGCAATGCCATTGCAACGTGTAGCGCTGGCCATGGCTCGGTTTTCCGATGCTAACGTAAGCTCCACTGAGCGCCGTGATGCAATAATGCGGATACAGTCTGCAATCAGTAAACATCCCTATCTTGTTGCCGGTAAGGATCGTTTGTGTACTGATCTAATGGAATTACTTGCACCTGATGTACTGGTAAAAGTGGGTGCAGAAGGTTGTTATACCGCCTGTGTTCCTGCCATGGGGCTAGGTATAGCACTCAAAATGGATGATGGGCATGACCGAGGTGCGCGTGTAGCACTGGGTGCTGTACTAAAACATTTAGGCCAGGTACCTGATAAAGCCGCGCTGGCATTGCAGGAATACATTGCTCCGGCTTTGACGAACTCTCGCGGTGAAAAAGTTGGTCATATGGAGGCATCATCAGATTGGTCCAGCATTTCCTGATGAGTAAGGAGTTTAGGCGATATCGGCTTAATCGTTTGATGTTTGTAATATGCTATTACTTTGAATTGGTGATTCTTCGCAGGCTAGCAAGGTTTCGTAGTTATTGATGTCGCTACTACTGCCATAGTCGTAGAGTTGCTGCTTCAGGTTAGCAAGTTTTCTGTAGTGCAGCAATTTCTGCATTTGCGTGATGTTGCGGTCGGCCTCTAAAAGCTGAGCCTCGAGCTGGCTATCCTCTAGCTGTAATTGCACAAGCTCTGCGTATTCATCCTGCTGAGCGAGCCATGCAGATACTTTCTGCAGCTCACCGCTAGCCGCCATTTGTTCATAGCCTGCGGTGTACGGTCCCAGCAGAGCTGGCCAGCGATTGCTTGAGCGGCTGATCAATCTTGACTGGATGGTGCGTTGTTGGTCAAGACGACTTTTACGTCTCTCGTCAAGAAGTATTTTCTCTTGCTCAATATCAGATTGCATTTCTCTAATGGTGTTAGCGATGTCCATTTCCAAAGGTAAATCGTGTTTCTTAGCTAAATCCCGAAACAACTTTGCATACTCATTGCTCGGCATAGTTTTAGTTTTGGCAAGCCACTTTAAGTGCCAGGGTTCCCACCGGCTTAAGTAGTCTTCACTGGTAGAGCGCGAGATATCAGTACTCTGTGCTTCAATTAACGTGTACATATGTGCTTCGCGCAGGCTGGTTACGCCATCGCGGTTGGTATCCGGATCGTAGCTGATAATGTCAGAATCTCTTTCGTAACCGGAAAGAGCGGCGAAGAAAAAGCTAGTGTAATCGCGATAGTCATCCGTGTTAATGCTGGCTGAACATCCTTCCGCGACACTATAAGCTGAAACTGCGGTAAAACCGCAGCGAAGGTTATCTGATAGCTCCAGACCTTTAGAGGGGTTTTTATAGGCAATACGGTGAAAGCCACCTGAATAGCACTGCGTAAATACAAATCGAGTGGGTGCATTGCTGTTTTCGAGAATACCGTGCAGCTCTTCGGCTGTCATCGATGTGTCATCCCATAACTCCATAGTCACCTGTTCTGGTGTTGAAGATGATTGCGCACCATGACCGTTATATACCAATACTGTTGGTTCATCAGGGGCTGATTTAAACAGAGCTTCGAGCGCGGGTTTCAGGGTGTCAGCGTTAGTGGAGCCATTGACATTTTCTATAGAGTGGGTCTTGTATTTTTGCAGGTTTTTTTGCTGCTGGCCAAATACTCTGGACAACGCCTCAAAGTTTTTGGATTGTTCATCAAGTGCTTCAGGAGAGATGGCGTAGTGAACATCTGGCCCTGGGTCAGATCCATCGGTAAAATAGGTAATCACGGGCATGTCTGTTTTATTGAGTACGTCCTGTACCCATTGAACATTCAGCTCTATCTGGCCTTGTGATGTGCCGAGGTTGTAACCTCCACCTATCAATACTGCCTGGTCAGCCTGTGCACTCAGAGAGAGGCAAAGTGCGAAACATACGCCTAAGGGTTTCGTTAAAAGGCGGTTCATAATTGTTCTACTCTTCTGATTCTTCGAAGTAAATCCATTGTTCGATATATCAAATAAAGCCCAAGACCTGGCAACAAGAAATTCAGGAAAAGTTGAGCGGGTGATTTATAGAAAATAAAGGCTAATGCAGAAGTGGTAATAGGCAGGCTTAAACCTGCAATAATACCGGTGTATTTATGCTGCGCTAAAATTAGATAATCCGCTGCGGCAATGATGCCGATAACTGCAGCAATGAAAAAGCTGGCTTTATATCCAAAGATAAACTCTTCAAGAAAATTTCTCTTTGGTTCCAGGGCCAGATTATCCAGCATGGTGAACTCGCCGTCGTCGAACACCGACACCGAGTCCGGCAACTCGAAGTTGCCGAAGTCGATGCTGTCGATGTCGAGGTCGGCATCGTCGAAGTCGGCATCGCCATTGTCGGCGTCGCCGACCACGATCTCGGCATCGAAGATGCCGGGCAGTTGTTCGGCGAGGCATGCGTCGAACGCCTCGAAGGCCGCATCGAGCTCGGCGAGCTGCTCGTCGGTCAGGTGCTCGTCGGCATCGTCGAAGTCGACATCGACATCGACATC
>CALHRQ010000334.1 GCA_938038175.1 uncultured Granulosicoccaceae bacterium
GGAGATGGATGGAACCGTCTCCTGCTAACACTCATCTATGAGTTTCCAATTGCTTTGATTTCTGTCGAACTGATTCTTTATATTTTCTGCCTGGCGCTTTGTCTTTTAATCATGCCATGCTGGACTTGGTTTCGAGGCAAGCAACGTTTTGTGGCATTCATACAAATTGTGATCAGTATTTATGTTGCATTTAAAATCCTGTGGTTCTTTTTAGACCCGCAGGGAACTAGCGCCGACGGTAGTGCGGTGTTTGGGTTGCTGTTTTATCTTCCACCCATTGCGTTTATGATGCAGTACGGCTTGTATGCGGTTTTTGTGTTAGTAAAGTATCTAATGCGTAAGCCAAAATTCACCGACGAAAATTTTTAGCGCAGTGTCGTAGTTCTTTATAGCGTATTAACAGACACATTTAATTCCTCAAACGACCTCGCGTGGGTGTTTTGAGATTATGGAAGCCAGGGTTTGACACCTGGAGGTACTGTCTTTTTAACGAAATTGCGTAGGCGCCGCAGGCAGGCAAGAGCAGACTCGATCGGCTCAGAGAGCCGATGCGAATCAATTCATTCTCTTTTGCGAGTTTATACTCTCTTTTGCGCTAATTAATCAGGCGCTTTGGTAAACCGTAAATAAGGAAATACCGCATCAAACGATCCGAATTTTTCCTTGGCATCCGCATCATTGACCGTTGGTGGAATGATCACATCTTCTCCGGCTTGCCAGTTTGCAGGCGTTGCCACACCTTTAGCAGCAGTGGTTTGCAGTGCGTCAAGTGCTCGCACGATTTCCGCAAAGTTACGCCCGACTGTCATTGGGTAGGTCATCGATAGTTTTAATTGTTTATCCGGGCCAATAATAAAAACCGAGCGTACTGTTGCACTGTCTGCTGGGGTTCTGCCATCTGGCATGTAGGCTTCTGCCGGCAGCATATCAAACAGCTTTGATACCTCCAGGCCAATATCGGCAATGATAGGAAAACCGGCTTTTGCTTTGGAGAAGGTTTCGATATCGTTTTTCCATTTCTTGTGGTCTTCTGCATTATCTACAGAGACACCAATGACTTTCGTGTTGCGTTTTTCCCATTCATCCGCCAACTGAGATACAGCACCAAATTCAGTTGTACATACTGGTGTGAAATCTTTAGGATGTGAAAATAGAATAGCCCAGCTATCACCAATCCAATCGTGGAAACTGATCGAGCCCTGGTCTGTCTCGGCAGTAAAATCGGGTACTATTGCATTGATTCGTAAACTCATCAGGTTCTCCTTAGGTGTTTCAAATTTAGCCTATGTTAGTGATGTCATAGATCACGATATTAGACGTTAGTTTTACAATGATTATTAAATTGTCGTTCTAATGTCCGTGAAGCGCGGAATAGATGCCGAACAAGCCTACCAGAACCAGACTAGTCGCCCAGACAATATCAAGGTTAAACCATGTTCTGGACAGAAATTTTAGGCCCAGCCAAAAATAGATAATTGTGGCAATAATGGCGCCGGTCAACGTCATTGCCATGGTATGGATAAACGCAACCGAAAAGGCAGTTAAGACGTTAGATCCCATCAATTCGGGAGCAGCATGATGTCCCATGGAATGATCATCATGTCCGGTGATACCTAGAAAAACAGGTACTAACATCAACCCGGCACCGTGTGCCATTGCGGCCAGAAAAGACCACAGCGCCAAACGTGCCGGATGTACTCGTGCCAGTATTCTCGGGTGGCGTCGATTGATAAGTAAATATATTCCCATCGCAATGACCAATACGCCTGCCGCTAATCGAATTTGAACTTCCCACTCAACTAAGACGAGCATCAATGAGAAAGGCAACAGTATGCCAATCATCGCCAGAAAGTGCCCGAAGGCAAGCATGGCAATGGCTTTTGGCATTGCGCTTTGCTTTTGTTCCATTAATGCCGCTGACACGGCTAGTGGCCAGCCCATACCAGGATTAATACCGTGATAAAAGCCCGAAAAGATGACGGCACCCCATAGAGCCGTGGGCGTTGTTATATCCACAAATAGCTAAACAAGTAAATCAAACAAAATGCTAGACGAATACCATGTAAACCAAAATAACGACACAAATTTGTTACACAGAGGGATAGCAAAAGCTGTCTGTAGAGCAATCCCCACCTTCAAGTCTTATTTGATGCGAGCGTAGTCCTTTTGGAAAGTCAATGTAGAAGTCTTTGTCGAGTTTCAGGCCACCTTTTTTACCGACATGTGCCATCACCATTTGACCGCCTTCATCATCGGGATAGAATTGATCATCCCAGGTGGAGTACAGTGAGTTTGTCCAATACACTCGTTTGCCGTCGCGGCTGATCTCTACCATTTGAGGTCCGTAGGCAAAGTCTTTGCCATTGGGATGCTTATGATGTGCAACGATGCCACCCAACTCAACCTTGCCTGCAAGTTTGGGTTTCATTGGGTCAGATACGTCGTACTGATGCATTTCTCCTAAACCCCAGCACGCTACGTAAAGGTATTTATCATCAAGACTTAAATCTATATCGGTTACGAGCGGAGGCACTGCTTCAAAGCCTTTCAACAAATCGGGTAGATCGTCAGCTTTTGCCGGCACAGGGTCGATAGTGATGGTTTTCTTGGCCTTCCACTTACCTTTGTCATCACGCCACCAGGTAAAAATAGCACCCTGCAAATTGGTTGTATCTACCACAACACCGCAAAAACCGTAGGATTTTGTAGGGTCATGCGCTGGTCGCACCTCAAGTGCCATCTGATAGTTTTCGCCAAAGTCGATTGTCTGGATATTTTTTCGTGCCCGTAAATCCCAGAAATGTATAGAGTGGCCATATTTGTTAGACAGTAAATCTTCTGGTACAACACCGTTTTCAAATTGTGGTGGCAATCCCCATTCTGAACTTACCATGTAATCCTGCGGTAAGTTCCACCAGAAGTCATAGTGTTTGTCTTGTTTACCACGGTCCATTTCATAACGCCCGATGATTTCAAACGTTTCACAGTCCATGATAAAAATCCCCGGCGGGCCATCTGTGCCATCGGGACCGCCGCCTCCGAGAGTGGATACATAGATGCCCTCAGGACCACAGTGGATTGTGTGCGGGCGTGAATAGCCTGTTTTTTCAAATAGCTCTTCTGGTTCTATTGTCTTGTGAATGTGCGCTTTTAAAGGATCTTTAACATCGATAACGTAAATTCGCGATGATCGAATTCCCGGCACAATCAGATAGCGTCGTTCAAGAAATGCATGGCCGCTGAGTGGCGACAACGATGATGAACAGGCGTTCCAACCGAAATGATGAAATTCATCACCCGTGTTTGGTGCGATAACCTGGTGTACTATCTCGCCATAAGTTTTCGAGTCCGGCCTAAGGTCAATAACCGCTATACCGTCAGACATCGAGCCATCAGGGCTAAGCATGACTGTAAACGCGAAATTTTCAATTGGCGCTTGCATCGCAAGCTTGGGGGATGCATGGAACGTGGGGTCAGGTCTTATGTTCATCGCTTATCCTCAACATATACAACCAAAAACATATACAACCAAAATAGATTACAGTTTCAAAGGATTGCTTCTTTGATTTACAACACAACCACTTGTATCACGAAAGGCGGAGAGTAAGCAACAGGCAAAAGCATGGATCTGCTCGGCCCTGTATTCGTGGCGACCAAGCGTCAGACAGTTATTGATTCGATCAAATCCCATAGATTTCCGCTAACATCTTCGCACACGGCAACGGTGCCATACACCTCGTTTTTCGGTTCTCTGATAAATTTAACGCCTTTGTAATTGTAACGTTCAAAATCTCGCCAAAAATCATCAGTGTATAGAAAGAAGGCGACT
>CALHRQ010000335.1 GCA_938038175.1 uncultured Granulosicoccaceae bacterium
AAACCAAACCTCTGTCTCATCAATTACATATTGTTATCAGCGGATGTGCGCCGGTTTGAATTTTGACGTAAACATCCTGCTCGAAAATTTCTGAACCTACCAGAGTCTGATACAGTCTTTAAAAGTATTACGAATTTCAGGGACCCACTCATCATGCTCAACAAATCGTCAAACTGTTTTAAGTTGCTGCAAAGCGCAGTGCTGCTGGGGGGGCTGGTGTTGATGGCGTCCTTTAGTAGCGTTCATGCTCAAGTATTACCCGACTTTGCCAGTATTGTTAAGTATGAAGGTGATGCGGTAGTTAACATCGTAGCTAATGAGAGTTTTACTGCTGCAGCTAATGAGGGCCCGCGACCAGAGGAACTGGTTCCTTACGAAAGCTCAGGCGTTGGTTCTGGTTTTATTATCTCCTCTGATGGATATATTCTGACTAACGCACATGTTATTGAAGATGCGACTGTCATCCGCGTTATGATGCGCGATCGGCGTGAGTTCATCGCTACATTGATAGGAACTGATGAATTAACTGATATTGCGCTTCTCAAAGTAAATGCCAGCGCATTGCCAGTAGTGCGTCTTGGTCAGTCTGACAATGTTCAAGTGGGCGGCTGGGTCTTGGCAATAGGATCACCGTTTGGATTTGACCAAACCGCGACGCAAGGTATTATCTCTGCCGTGTCGAGAAACCTGCCTTCTGGTAGCTATGTGCCTTTCATCCAAACCGATGCTGCCGTAAATCCAGGTAATTCTGGTGGGCCCTTGTTTAATACTGACGGTCAGGTTATCGGTATTAACTCGCAAATTTATTCGAGCACTGGTGGTTATCAAGGTGTGTCGTTTGCTATTCCAATTGAGCTTGCCATGAATGTCGCGCAACAACTGCAAACACGCGGGTCTGTACAGCGTGGATGGCTCGGGGTTGGTATCGAAGATGTGACCTTTGATTTGGCAAGGTCATTAGGTATTAATGTATCGGGTGCACTTGTCACGAGTGTTGCTGCAAACGGGCCTGCAGCAAAAGCGGGTTTAAGAGGTGGCGATATCATATTATTGTTTAATGGCGAGACAGTTAGTCGATCAAGCCATTTACCTTCGATGGTTGGCGCTGTTCGAAGTGGAACAAACGTCGTTACACAGATATTCAGAAATGGTCAAAGATATAATATCAATGTACTGATTGGTGGGCGTGATAATGACGTCGCTGCCGCAACCGGAGTACCCATTACCGTTACGCCAGACAATGACGAAGTACTGGGCATGATCCTGGCTGGCCTCGACGCTACTGCAAGACAACAGCTGGGTGTGAGTCAGGGTGTTTTGGTCCTGGAGATAGAACGCGGGAGTGTTGCGGCAGGTTCAGGCTTATTGCCCAATGACATTCTTCTGCAACTTGCTGGTGAAGACATTGACTCGATTGCGACATTGTCCAGTGTGTCTTCTGATTTGCCCAAAGGTAATCCAGTAGCGATGTTAATTCAGCGCAATGGTAATCCTAAAATGCTTTCACTTGGGCTCAACTAAACGGCAAAGTAATACGTCTCTAGCTACTGTGTCTTGTTATTTGATGGGCTAATGCATAAGAGTAATTAATTTAAACCGAAAGTAGTGCAGCTGCGGCTTTGTTTATATCTGTTCCTAGTGCTCTGTCCCCCTCAAGCATCGGGGTGACCGACCTAATACTTTCATAAGCGCGCTTTGGTATCTCGCCCAGCTGTACTTTTTTCCGCAAATCTATTGCCTGACAGGCAACCAGTGACTCAAGACCTGCCAGCAATTCAAAAGCGTTCATCTGTGCATTTAGCTTCTGTGCTGTTTGTGGGGTCATGGTGGCCACGTCCTCGACGTTATCACTCACCGGTAGTGGCGTTAACATGACTGGCATTGCACCTTGTGCGATATCTGCCAACAAGGCAAGTGCTGTTTTCTGGCTAGGTACAAAACCTGCCGAGGCATTTTGCAGTGGCGACAAATAGCGCGGCAGTTCGGACAATTCAGGGTTCATCAAACGCTGCATTCTTTGTGCGCTGCCATTCGCTAATATCACAAGAGACGTGCTGAGATTCTGTAAAGCAAGTGCTATTGCCGGTGTGTGAAAATTACTGGTCGAAAGCATGCTGCCGTCATCGAGTATGGCCGGGCTATCTGGCGCTCCATTGAGTTCTGCTTCCCAAACAGCTACGGCATGTTGTAAAGCATGTTCACATGCACCAACTACCGGCGCAATGGTTCTGAATGAAAGCGCTTCTTGAATCTGTCTTGGCGTGTAAACTGTATCTGATAAAGCATCACGGAACCAACTAGCGGCGCTTAACTGGCCAGGCGATTCTCGCAGCTGATTCGCTTTTTCACTTAAAACTTCCTGGTTGGCTTCATAGCCTGCATAAGACAAAACAATAGCGTGCTTCATTGCGTTGATTGCTCTGCTTGTTCGAAACAAAGCCTGAGCTGCAAGACTGACTGTAAGACCAGAGTGATTGATTAATGCCAGCCCGTCTTTGGGTTGAAGCTTAACGGGGCTTATTTCGGCTTGTTCCAGAGCTTGCGCTGCATCGAGTTGCAGGCCGTTCTGAAATACCAGGCCTTCTCCAAAGAGCGCTGCTGCAGCATGTGCGTTTTGTGTTAGATCACTTACACCAATAGAACCAAAGCCTGGAATAGCCGGGGAGAGCCCGGCGCTATAGACCTTGCACAAGTGTGAAAATGAGGTTGGGCTTAAGCCACTATGACCTTTTGCGGCGCTGATAATTCTTGAAAGTAATATGCCTCGGCCGATCAATTCAGGTAGATGCTCTCCGCAAGCGACGGTGCGCCCGGCAATTATCTGATATTGAAAGTCAGCAATGTCTTCTGGTTTCACTCGGTATCCTAGGTTTGCGCCCAGGCCTGTGTTGAGTCCGTAGATGGCTTTGTCTGAGTTGGCCAATAGCCGCACATGCTGATGCGCTTGTTCTAACAATTGTTGGACTGACGCTGAAACCTTAAGCGATACGGTTGACTCCATGGCCTGGTAAAAATCTGCAAGGGAAATTTTGGTGCCGTTAATGTTCATGCAAGCAAAGTGATAAAAGCGGTTAGTGATAGCGTTCAGGTCGGAGTATCAGGGTAAGGTTGGTAAAAACGCAAGTGTGAGTTGCAATTCTTAAGTATTCAACACGTCACCTGGAGTGTCTCTCCACGTTGCTTTGATATTCACTGGTTGAGCGTTGAACACCGCTGGACATTGTGGCTGACCAAGCGGTATTTCGCGCAATCTGGTGAATTCTTTAACCTGTAGCGTTATACTTGGACGCAAACTACAAAGGATTTTATAGTGTCTGCAAATTCATCTACGCTGCTCGCTGCAGGTAAGGCCTTACCAACCGTCTCTTTTCCTTTAGTGAGTGGTGGTGATACCACAGTCGGGGGTGCTAAAGATCGCTGGACCTTATTGGTTGTCTATCGGGGCAAGCATTGCCCAAGATGCAAAAAATATCTGAATCAGCTTGAAGCAATGCAAAAAGACTGGAATGACGCTGGCATCGATGTTGTTGTTGTCTCGGCTGATAGAAAAGAAAAAGCTGAGGCGGATGTTGCCGAATTTGGTTGGACCTTCCCTGTTGGTTACGATCTTGCCGAAGCTGATATGCGTAAACTGGGTCTCTATGTTAGCGATCCTTTAAGCCCGGAAGAAACAGACCGACGTTTTGCAGAGCCAGGTATTTATGTCATCAAGCCTGATGGTGTTGTGCAGATAGTGGCTGTGTCCAATGGTCCTGCTGCGCGACCAGATTTGGTTGAGCTGCTTGATGGTTCTATATTCAATATTAAAAATGATCGGCCTGCTCGAGGTCTTGCTGTTTAAGTCAGCGGGTGGATAGCTCGCTTAATTGTATTTTGTGAGCATGCTTAAACTGGAAGCCTCACAGTTGTGGGGCTTTTTTTGCTTTACCCTATTGGTCTCATCCCTGGTTCTATTTAACAGGCTTTGCCCGCAAGAGACGCGGCCGAGCTCAAAAATGAACATAAGCAGGCAGCATTAATGAACGAACTACTGATCACGGGTGCAAGCGGATACCTTGCCCAATATCTTATTCCAGCTGCTGCAGCGCGCACGGAGACCATAGGTACGGCACGCAGGGCTGCATCTGTTATTGCAGGTGCAAAAGGACATGCACTGGATATCACAGATAAAAGCGGTGTTAGTGCTTTGTTTGAACAATTGCGCCCAAAGGCTGTTATTCACTGTGCGGCT
>CALHRQ010000336.1 GCA_938038175.1 uncultured Granulosicoccaceae bacterium
GCACTTAAGTCACTTGAGCAACAACAAGTGGTCAAGTTACTGTGTGTGCGAAACTCCAGCCAATTGATCGGTCTGCTTCCAGTCGTTTGTGTTAAAGGCTTTGTTAAAGCGCCGTTCTATTATTTGAAAAGCTGGATGCACCCTTATTGTTTTGAGGGCGCTCCATTAATCCGTAATACATGTGGATCTGAATTTATTACGGCTTTACACCATGGGCTATCCTCTCTACCACAATCACCAAAGCTCCTTCGAATGGAGCGCGTACCTGCGGACACTGACCTGACCAAACACGTGAAGGACACGTTGCCAGATAAAAACAGGCTTTTTTCGGGCGAGATTAAACGCTCTGCAGTATTAGCGAATTTCGACTACGCAAATCACATGCAAACAAATATCACGTCTCGAAAGAGAAATGACTTATCGCGTTTGTTGCGACGATTAAATGATATCGGGCCTGTTGATTTCCAATTTCTGGATGAGCCTGGAGATTTGAATAACTGGACAGAATGTTTTTTAACCCTAGAAGACAAAGGTTGGAAAGGTCGAGCAGGCACCAGTCTGGCATCAAATGCAGACGACAGAGCTTTCTTTATTCAAATGATAAAGGATATGGCAGCACAGGACCGACTTCTCTTTCAGAAAATGACAGTAGGCTCTAGCATCATCGCAATGAGTGTGAATTTTCTACACAAGGGGCAAGGATACGGATTCAAGACGTGCTTTGACGAAGAGTTTTCTCGGTACTCACCTGGCATCCTGGCAGCTTTACACCTGCTGGAATATCTTGGTGAAAATAAAGAACTGCGTTGCTTCGATAGTTGCATGTCACCTGAGAAAACAAATCTGCAACGTTATTGGCCTCATAAACGAGGCATGCAGAATATTACGATTTCCAGCAACACTCTTTTCGGTGAAATGGCGCTGCTATCATACCGGTATGCACGTAAAGCATCTGCGTTAAGAGGAATTACCGAATTTCGTAAATCAGGGCAATGACATAGCATCCGCGCTTGTCCAATTGCATTCGCCTGACGCTTATGTTTTGTCTGACAGTGCAGCGACTGTAGAGGTACTTTAGGCATCTGCCGCTTGTGTTTTTTTGATATCAATAACTCCACCGTGGCAGGGCCGCAGTTGAGATGTCTAAAAAAGTATTTTATTGAGTAGATACTCACCCTCTTCGCTTTTTTCTCCAACAACAAAAACCAAACGACACCGCGAGCATTACCAGTTTTAGAGGATCGTTAGCAGCTTTGTTTCCTGCTGTAATCGAGCAGCCATTGCCTGCGCCAACGATAACGGCGGACACTGGCGTTTGCTGTACTGGCAGTTGCGGCACTGGCAGTTGCGGCACTGGCGGTTGCGGCACTGGCGTTTGCGGCACTGGCGGTTGCGGCACTGGCGTTTGCGGCACTGGCGGTTGCTGCACTGGCGGTTGCTGCACTGGCGGTTGCGGCACTGGCGGTTGCGGTACTGGCGGTTGCTGTACTGGCGGTTGCTCTACTGGCGGTTGCTGCACTGGCGGTTGTGGAACTGGTGGTGGCGGAGCTGTTTGTACGGGTAACGGCTCAACAAACTCCTGCCTTTGCGCCTCGGCATTTGCACCGGTTCGAATATTGTCGAATATCCCGACTGCCTGTCCAATCTGGCCCTGAGGTAGATAACTATTGACGAAACGGGTTGTCGCTGCAGGGTCGTTGATCGAGGTATTGATGTTAATTGTGCGTTGAAAGCTGTTAGTGGAACCCTCCAGCGTATAACGAAGAGTTCGTGCAGCTCGATCGAGCGTGATAGTCGCTTGATAGCTGGTATCAATATTGGGTGAAAAGTTACTATCGAAATCGTTACACGTAACAGTTAAATCTGATCCACTCGCATTGTTGAATCTCGTCAGGCAGTAGATGGCGTTGGTTGATCCATCAGCAAACATCACCAAAGCAATAAACGCCAGATTATCTCCTCTTACGCTACCCTCAGAGCCATTTGGCAAGTCATTATAAAAATTGCCCGCAAGCCGTACTTGCATTTCTCTACCCGAGGCAATATTACTCAAAGAACTGATTGCTATCGTGGCTTCATGGTAGTCGGTATGCTCGACAATGCTGTCTTCCAGCAACAACTCTGTTGATAGCGTTCCTGACGAGGTGTTGGTACGTTGCGTACTGACAAGAATCTCATCATTGGCCAGTGTTATCGTTGATGCGGGTCGCTCAGTGTCAGGAAAAGTGAATCTTAAAAAAGGCACTTGACGGGTAAAATCATTTTCAAAACGATCTGTTCGAATACCATTGATGGTGACTGAAGCTCTAATGTCTTTGGAAGCACCATCACGACGGTTCTCAAAAACCTGAGTCTCAATCCCTTTTTGTAAGCGGTTGGGTGTAAACATACTACCGGCATTGAATGTCAGCGTTTCCCTGAAGCCATCGAAGCCATAAGTTATTCGGCGATTTTGTAAATCAACATCCAGCAATAGCGTGTGTTCAATACCCACACGGGTATCTACATCAGGGATACGGATGTTGCCCGATGTTGTGCCATTATCAAGATTGAAGAAATTGGTAATATCAGAAAAACCACCGTTACTGAAACGCTGACTGCGTAATCTGACTGTGGGCGTCTGACTACCAGTCGCGCGATACTCAAGCAGCAGCCGGACATCACCGTTTGCACTACCCCTGCCAGTTTGCACATAACCAGGGCCCCCGTTTTCAGTATCGTTGTAAAGCCGAAGTTGTATGCGTGTACCAGTTGTTCCCTCTCGATTGCTCGCAGCGGGATTCAAAATCGCCCTTGCTTCAAGAAGATTGCTATCACTGTGTACATTGAGTCGCTGAGAAAGTGTTTGCGCTTCAGCATTGCTTGTTTGTCTTATAAACGCACCGGACAATACAGGTGCTCTCGAACTTGAAGGCATGATTGGCGTATCGAGCGCACCGCTTGTAGTCAGGCTATAGTTGAGTAGATTCGGATCAGAAAAATCCTCTGCAAACCCTTGCGCGTGTAAAGAATGCAGCCCGCAGTAGCTTATGCCAAACACCAGCATAATCACGGCCAAGACATTTTTAACCACTATGGGACAATATTGGCTTGCAGCCATGAACGCGCCATCAACGTTGTGAAAACGCGTCAGTATAATGTATTCAAAGTATAAATCGCCTTGCAGCAACAAGCCGTCACACATTTACACCTACATCCAGGGTATTCCATCAGCTACGGCCACCCATTATTTATCCATTTACTGTTTGAAACGCTAACTGGGTCCCAGCGGCGAAGCTTTTTCGCACATCTGGCAGCAGTTAGTTCTTCATTAGGCAAGCATTGCGATTACCCACCACTTCCTAATCGAAATATGGCTCTAAATACTGCGTTGGTTTGCTATTAAGTTCCTTCTAAGGCCTCTCTCAAAGCAAAAAATACTTAAAACTGCGACGCAGTTCATATAATTAGCTCCTTAGTACGTGCTGTGCTCGCGTGACCTTTACGCAATGCCTATTTATACTTCAGTGAATTGTGTGTTTTAACTCAATGGAAGGAATATGTTTTCATTTAATAATAAGAATCCGCGCCGAATTTTTTCGCGTGGTTGCTCCATAGTTGCCTCCTCTTTATCTTGTATTAGGTACATCAGCAGCGTGGTCAGCGATATTCGATGTATCTACCGAAACAGAGCTGCGTGACGCAGTAATGGTGGCCAGCGGAAATGGCGAGTCAGATTCGATTCGATTGAATGGCAATACTATTGAGCTGACCTTCGATCAGGCTACTCAAACTGGCGGTCAGTTGTTAATTGATGTTGAACCTGGTCAATCGTTGAGTATTAACAACGGTACAATCACGCGTGACCCGCAGGGACCGCAGTTTCGTCTGATATAAATTGTCGAAAATGGCGGGCTTCCTCTAGCCCCTCCGGTAACGCTGTCTGAAATGATTCTTGAAAATGGTTTTTACGACACAAATTCTGGCCCTGCTATCGAAGCAGGTGGCGGTGCTATCCTGGCTGATCGCGGTGGCGTAACGCTTCAAACCACAACGCTTAGAAACAATACTGTTTCAGGAAGTGGTCGAGGAGGGGCGTTGTTTACCAATGGTCCTTATCGCTCAACGGCTAGTTATTTTCTTAATAATCGTGTTATTGCCCAAGGGAATCTAAGTGAATCCTCTGGCGGTGCAGTTGCATCACAAAACAACGACCCTAATACGGTTCGTCGATCAACTATTCAAACCACATTGTTTGAAGGCAACACAGCTACTCGCGGTGGTGCTGTGTTTGCAACCGGTTTAGGTGAGAGTAATTACTTTTACAATTCCTTTATTGATAATGCGGCGAGCGATGTGGGTGGAGCGATATAGTCAACCAGACGGCAGTTAAGTACACAGCATAATACGTTCTTCAACAACAACGCAGGAGTTGGCGGTGGTGTGGTGTATGTGCAGCGCCCAAATGCGACACAATCAGTCAACTTGAATTTACTGCATGCCACCCTTGTAGGAAACAGTGGTGGTAACAATGGAGGCATTCTATTCGTACAAGACGCTCCTACCGTCAGTATTAACTTTCGCTCATCGATAGCCATAAACAATGGCACTAACTGCTCGGTTATTGGTATGCCAGGTGCTCTGACTGTGCTTACCGGCGCAGGTACGTTTATTGATGACAATAGTTGCGTTGCAGACCCGGCCTTTTTTGGTGTGTTTGATGACCTGACTGTATTGGCAGACTCTTCCAATGTATTTGCAACAGGGATGCTTGAAAACAACCCTGGCGTATTGAACGACAGCGCTCCGTTCGCAACCTCATACGCTTTCATGCCTACTATTCGGTTGGCATCCGACAGCCCGGCAATTGATGCCGGTAAATCTGATCAGTTTTGCGTCAATGACCAACTGTTTAATCCCATAGTCGGTGAATGCGACTCAGGCGCGCTCGAAATTCAGACCATACCGGTATTGGATACCGATGGAGATGGAGTCGACGACGATTCAGATAATTGCCCGGTTGATCCGAACCCTGATCAGACCAACACCGATGGTGATTTCGAAGGTGATGTCTGTGATGACGATGATGATAACGATGGTGAGCCAGATGCAACAGATGCTTTCCCACTGAATGCTGATGAATCGGTAGACACTGATGGCGATGGTATGGGTGACAACCTTGATACCGATGATGATGGTGACGGGCAGTCAGATTTTAACGAATCGACTTGTGGTTCAGACCCACTCGATGACAGCTCTTTGCCTGATGATACTGATGGTGATGGTATTCCTGATTGCATAGATGACGATGATGATAACGATGGTGTGCCAGATACAACAGATGCTTTCCCACTCAATCCTGATGATTCGGTAGACACTGATATCGATGGTATAGGTGACAACCTTGATACCGACGATGATGGTGATGGGCAGTCAGATGTGAACGAAACGGCTTGTGGTTCAGACCCACTTGATACCAGCTCTTTGTCTGCTGATGCTGATGCTGATGCTGATAGCGATGGTATTCCTGATTGTGTAGACGATGACTTTGTACCCGACACAGATGGCGATGGCTTCAATGATGATGCAGATAACTGCCCGGCTGATGCGAATCCTGATCAGACCAACACCGATGGTGATTTCGAAGGTGATATCTGTGATGACGATGATGTTAACGATGGTGTGCCAGATGCAACAGATGCTTTTCCACTCAATCCTGATGAATCGGTAGACACTGATGGCGATGATATAGGTGACAACCTTGATACCGACGATGATGGTGATGGGCAGTCAGATGTGAACGAAACGGCTTGTGGTTCAGACCCACTCGATGACAGCTCATTGTCTGATGATGCTGATAGCGATGGTATTCCTGATTGTGTAGACGATGACTTTGTACCCGACACAGATGGCGATGGCTTCAATGATGATGTAGATAACTGCCCGGCTGATGCGAATCCTGATCAGCTCGACACTGATGAAGATGGTGCCGGCGATGCATGTGATCTTATTGATGATCGACCAGACACTGATGCTGATGGCGTTGTAGATGTGTTGGATAATTGCCCGGCCATTGCCAACCCAGCTCAGTTAGATTCTGACGGCAACGGTATTGGTGATGCCTGTGAGGTGCCAACTGGTAACGATGATATCAGGCCTACTGTTCAGCAGGCGGCTGATGATTTGCATGCCGTTAAAGCGACAACCTCGGGTCAGATTGCCTGGATCCTTAAGCGAGCGACTTGGTATCTTAATGCTGCGCTGCGCGATAGCAACTGGGCGAATGATAATGAGTTGACGCGTAGCCGCGGCCACAAATACTTTAACAATGTGAGTTCGGCATTGAATGAGATAGAACGTGTGGCAGATTCCAGGCAAGTGGACCCAGCACTCAAAGCGCAACTGGATGCGATATCCAATACGCTGCTGGATAACACGAGGTTGCTTGCCGAGAACAGAATTGCTGCAGCCAAAGCTACCGGTGCTAATGCACGTGCTATTTGGCGCGCCAAGCGAGCACTGCGGCAAGGCGATCATAGCCGATCTAAAGATTGGCTAAGAAGCACAGCACTGCAGTATCGCAACGCGTGGTGGTACGTGCGCTAAAGCTTGTACATAGCCTGCAAAATCAAACGCCAATCTGGCGTTTGATTTTTCAAGCGGGCGGATCTATCTGCACTACACAATTAGCGCCCTACCCACCTTAAGCCCTGTGCAGTTCCTTATCTATCACCTTTGCTCCGAGGGTGCTCTACTACCAAACATTTGTGTGGTGCACCGTTGCGCGGTGGTGAATCTGTAGCAACTGTCAGTAGCCCAGAGATCACGATAAGTCTGCAGTATCGAAAGTTGATTCTGTAATGTGTACCAGTAAGCGGTACCAAATCAGGCGTCTATTGACGTTCTTTGCGTAGCCCCCAAGCCCAGCCAGACAGCGCACAAGCCATCGATTGGTTCGCAAAGCGCGTCAATCGTACCCGTTCGTGAGCGATACGTAGCAACTTAGAGCCACAGCTCTCATGTAAAAACCCTTCAGCAAGTCAATCTCTTGAGCCAGGAGCCGATAAATAGCTACTAGCTGATGTATCGATCTAATGATTTTTTGTGATGTAGATCCGCATTCTATAAGCAAAGGGATATGACAATTGAAGGCCGCGATAGCACCCAAAGTGAGCAATCACAATGGCTTTACATTAATTGAACTGCTGATCGTATTGATCATCGCGGTGATTTTAATCGGCATCTCTACGCCCGAGTTTCAGTCAGTGATGCAGACATCGCGCATGGTATCGAACACCAATCTGTTAAGCCAATCTCTTCATTTTGGTCGCTCTGAAGCACTGAAACGCTCGCACTCAGTCTCTATTTGTGCACGAGATACCGATACTAGATGTAAAACGGGTAATGACTGGTCGCAGGGTTGGTTGATATACACAGACCGGCGTTCCGATGGTGACCCAGGGATGCTGGATGGGAGCGATAACATAATACGCGTGGTTAATCTTGACACAAGCGAAATAGATATAGCTGCAACAGCAAGTATTGGTGGCAGCGCAAACGTGGTTGTCAGTAACTTACGTTTTAGTTCACGTGGTTTCGGTAGCTGGAATGCCGGCACATTCTCTATCTGTGATAGCCGTGGCACAGATGCAGCACGCTCACTCATTCTATTGGGCACTGGCAGTATCAGAACCACCC
>CALHRQ010000337.1 GCA_938038175.1 uncultured Granulosicoccaceae bacterium
ATCGGGATAATGCAGTGAGTCCTGACAAAAGCAGCAATACCGATGTTAGTGAGCAGGGCGACATACTGCTTATCGATATCGGCAGCACTTATTTCAAGGTCAGCACCACCAACTCAATCGAGCAGCATTTTCGCGACTTTAACAAACGCATCCTTGATGACTTAATACACAAATGTGGTGACACACTGCAAAAGTACGAACCAAAAAACATTCGTATCTGCTCTTCTGCTAACGGTGGATTAACGGCACTTATAATCGGCTTGACGCGCTCCTATTCGTTAAAGTATGCATCTAACATTGCGTTCAATTCTGGTATCAATATTATCGACACTATTGTGTTTCAAGATATTGAGGGCTACTCCGTTCCCAGTGATCTGGTTGATGTTGTTATTGTCGTAGGTGCGATCGATTCCAATAGCGGTGTATTTGATGAGCGCCTTAACAGCTACCTTGAAAAGCTGAACTATTCCAATGTCGTCTATGTTGGCAACAAGGAAGATGCGGCCATCATCAAAACCGGTGTGGAGCGGCTGGAAGTGTTGCCTAATATTATTGATGATCGGCTTCATATTGTAGAAAAGCACCTTAAGGAATACCTGACCAATCTCTACCAGCAGGATATCGAAGGCAAAGAAGACATCAAACACTTGTATGAGATAACCAAAAACCAGATTTATTCCACGCCTTATGTGGTCAACAAATCTTTGCCGCTGATTAATGCATCATTTTCTGTTACAGACCCATTCATCCTACTGGATATCGGGGGAGCTACAACCGATGTGCACTATTCGAAAGATTTGATCAGCGACAATATCGTTACTGAGCAGGGCCATGATCGGATCGTGTTTAAAAAGCTTGGGGTCTATAAATCAAAACAATCTTTGATTTTTACAGCGGAACAAAATGAATACGCCTATGAACTGCTCATGCACTTGAAAGTGACAGAGAACATTTATAACGAGAGCAGTGAAAAGGCCACAAAAGTGCTTATGCAACAAGCTATATTTCTAGTGCTATGCGAAATGTCGCACTACCGGCCGTCATATATCACGCTCAAATTACTTGCAATGAATTCAATCGTATTCACAGGCGGAATAACTAAAGTACTTAACAACGAAGACATTGAAGATGTTGTGGCATTTTTCTATCGGAAAATACTCAACTCTGACCACAAGCCCGCTACGGTAATTGACACCAACTACGATATCTGGACAATCGGTGCAAGGGAGCATGCAATATGTCAATAAACAGCATTCGAAACCTGCTTGAGAACGCAGCGCAATCGCACCCTGACAAAATTGCAATCACGCACAACGAAAAGACGCTCACTTACTCAGAGCTGATTTTGCGTGTCAATCAAATTGCCTTGTACTTACAAGAGTTGGACTTACCCAAGGGTGCAAGAGTCGGGATATATGCAAAAAAAGATATTTCACAGGTTATTGCGATTCTGTCCGTTCTTTCGACCGACTATATTCTGGTACCACTGACACGCTTGCTAAAGCCTGAGCAAGTGCAGTACATCATCAGCGATTGTGATATTCAATGCATCATTACTGACAAGTTAAAACTCGAAAGTATCGAAGAAATCAAGTTTGATGGGCATATTGTCTCCATTGAAACCGCTGGCAAGGATATCCCATCCTTTGAAGAAATATTCAAGTACTACAACAAGCCGTTTAATTGCGATATTAATGGCCATGATAATGCAGTTATCACCTACTCCTTTGGTTTAACCGGCACACCAAAAGGGATCGTCATATCACATCGCAATCTTATTGATTCTGCCCGAGTGGTATCCCAGTATCTTGAACTTAATGAACATGATGTTATTTCTGGATTGCTTATTTTTAACCTGGATTATGGCCTTAATCAGATCTTCTGCTCATTACTGAACAAAGCCACGCTTGCGTTGCATCGGTTTATTCTCCCCAATGATTTTTTCAATCACGTTATCAATGACGAGGTGACGGTTTTACCATTGATGCCAGTAAACATTTCGCAAATGTTTGATGAGGACTTATACACACCACCCAATATCGAGATGTTTGACAAGGTGCGAACCATTACTTCCTCTGGCGGCAATGTCACAGAACGAATGATTGAAGACTGCGCCAGAACCTTCAGAAGCGCCCGCTTCTACTCCATGCACGGGCTAACTGAAGCCTTTCGCTCAACCTATCTTGATCCATCGCAAATAAGAATAAGACCCGACTCCATCGGCAAGGCCATTCCCGATGTAGAACTCTATGTTATTGATGAAGACGGAAAGGAATGCGCCTCCCGCGCTGTTGGAGAGCTTATCCATCGTGGTGGCTATATTTATCGTGGTTTCTGGAACGCCCCAAAAGAGACAGCAGAGCGTTTTAAATCTGTTCAGATACTCAAAGACATCGTTGATTTAAGTGGCCAGCTGGCCGATGAAATTGTAGTGGCCTCTGGCGACTATGTTTATAAAGATGAAGAAGGCTATTTCTATTTTGTCGACAGACGCGACGATATGATTAAAACCAGTGGCTTTCGTGTATCGCCTTTTGAAATCGAATCTGTAGTGGAGAAAAACCTGCCTCAAATACAGCAGTGTGCCGTGTTTGGCATGGACAATCCCAAAATAGAAGAAGAAATTGTCATGGTGTACTCTGCAATCAGCGAAATTTCTGAAAAAGAGATTACGTTTGAACTCAAAAAGCACCTGGCGACGTATATGGTGCCGAGCCGGATTGTTTATCGTAAATCTTTGCCGCTGGTACAGAGCGATCAAAATCAGATAAATAAAGAGGAGTTAAAGCGAGACCTGGCAGACGGTTAACTTGACGCTCAATTAGGCCTGTCGGACGCTCATCACTATCTCTTTTGGGGATACTGTACCAGTAGAGATTCTGCTCTAGCGGTTTTTTTCGTTTTACCAATCACACCAGCCTGAAATGCATGACAAGGTAAGTCCGTTTGCCTGGCCTCGTTCACCGCCTAGCTCATCCACTGCCCACCATCAACATTAAATGTCTGGGCAACAACGTAATCTGATTCCGAAGAAGCAAGGTACACAGCCATGCCGGTAAGATCCTGCGCGGTCCCCATTCGCCCGAAAGGTACTCCATCACCAACTTGTTTTTTCTTCTCACCGGGTTGAAGATTTTCTAGCTTTGCGAAGTATGCATCGACACCTTCCCAATGCTCACCTTCAACGACGCCGGGGGATATGGCGTTAACATTAATGCCATGTTCAATGAGATTCATGCCGGCTGATTGTGTGAGAGAAATAATGGCCGCTTTAGTGGCACAGTAAACTGCGACCAGGGCTTCACCTCTGCGCCCAGCCTGACTGGCCATATTGATAATCTTGCCACCCCGACCACGCTCTATCATATGCCGAGCAACCGCCTGCAAAGTGAATAAACTCCCTGCAAAATTCACCGCAAAAACATCTTCATAATCTGATCTATTGATATCCACAATGGGTGCTGCAGTAAAAAGAGCAGCGTTATTGATTAGGATATCGATCGCACCCATCGAATTTACTGCTTCATTAACAGCCGAATCTATACTGTCCTGCTGTGTCACATCCATCTGAACAGCAAAAGCGCCAGTACCCAGCTCAGTGGCGGTCGACTTTGCCGCATCAAAATCTATATCAGCAATCGCAACCTGTGCGCCCTCAGCAAGGTATCGCTGAGCAAACGCTTTACCGATGCCTCTCGCAGAACCAGTGATTAACGCCTTTTTTCCGGCAAGTCGACTCATACTCTCAAAACCAAGACAATAACGGTAAGTCGATGGTACAGCCCGACACACTGGCTATACAACAACAATTTTTTTGGAAATAAAACCCGACAAGACTGCACGCCGCCGTTCTAAACGATGCGATGCAATTTGAAGAGGTGATATGCGATCAGCTGAGGTGCAATACGATACAGTACGGAGCGATGAGAAAACGCCACTACAGCAAATTCAGCGTCGAGCAAACATCAAGACTGCGCGTATGCATGACTCGTACAAAAGACTCAGTAATGGAGCTTTCCTGGATTAAGCCGCTAGTGACTGAATCTACCACTTGTTCCAACACTGGCAGCGTGTCACTTAAGGAACTTAACATGACTAAATCCACACCTGCGGCCAGGGCAAGCGTCGCAGCTTCTGCATCGCTCATTGATGCAGAAATGGCCTCCATATTGAAAGCATCAGTCATCACAAGACCATCAAACCCTAATTCGGTTCGCAGCAGACCTTCTATAGCGGCATTGGATACTGAAGCAGGTTGACCATCAGTAAGCCCTTCGACAACCAGATGCCCGACCATGATTGGAATATCCCTGCGCTTAGAGGCTTCAATAAACGGCACAAGATCTCGGTTCCGCAATACATCTATTGGTGGAATAACCGGTAGACCATAGTGGCTGTCACTGCCTCGGCCATGCCCTGGAAAGTGCTTGAGTACGGGAACCAGGCCAGCGTTGATAATGCCATCGGCTGTAGCCAATGCAAACGCTGAAACCGTCGATGCATCACGACCAAATGACCGATCACCTATCGCTTTACCAAAATCCAGATCAGCAACAGGTGCAAGGTTCATAGTAAATCCTAATTGTCCAATCGCTATAGCATGGCGTTCTGCCAACTCGCGTGCCTGATCCAAATCCAATGACAGGGCCACTTTTCTTGCACTGGGCACCAAAGATGTCAGCTTCGACAAACGCTGTACACGCCCTCCTTCCTCATCCACAGCGATGATGCCAGGACCGAAAAAGGATTGCTTTTGGAATTTCGCAATATCCTCACGGATAGAGGCATTGGGGGACCCTAACACGACTACCCCACCCAGTAGTCCAGAGGAGGCAAGGCGAGTTGCTTTAGTAAATTCACCTTGAGTGATTAATGGAAATAATAACTGACCTACTCGCTTATCCAATGCCAGGCTGCTCGCACATTCGTATTGAGACGATAATTCGTTATCCAATGATGCGCTTTTCATCGACGACACAACCGCCGTTGACAATGCTTGGTTGATAGAGTGAGTATCGACAGAGTCATCAATGAGCGGAGCTTCAACTGCAGGGAGATCTACACTTGTGGAATCAAAATTAGATGATGCAGAGGCGGAAGCTAAAACTCCTTCAAAACCCATGTTAGCAGTATCAGATGAACTGACGACTAAAGCATCAACGGGTAATTGATCTTGACTCTGTTTTAAAGTACTACATGCGCTAAGCAGCAACGTCAACGATACAAAAAGAGCTCGATATAAACCAAGGCGAAATGCATAAACGCACGTTAGTAGGATTGTCAGAATAGATTGCATGGCACATTGAGCAGTCAATCAGACTGTCAAACTTGCAAGACTGAGGCCCGAAGCTCAAGTACTCTCCAGCTCTGGTACACAGATGAGAATAAGCACCCAAGCCGGGTTACCGGAATTAGCTAAGCGCGAGCTTGCCTGTTGTAAGGTTACCGCATACCAGCCGATGCCAGCGACTCTGGCGCACTATTTTAAATGCAGCTGGCACTGAGACTCAGGCTCATCGAGCCCCAATGTGTCAACGTAATGCTTGGGGTGTAAGAACTTTGGCATTGGTGCAACTGCGATTACAGCGTCTGTTGTAGTGAGTAGAACCGGCTGCCGAAGCTGGTGATTCCAATGGCGAATCGAGCCTCGCGTTCCTTTGTAAAGATCGACCTGAGAAGCCGGATCAGCGAGTAGTGCCTTTAAGTTAAATTCTGCCCCACCCTGCCTTGAGTTAATGCTATTACTGATCAGCTTAACCGCACTCCAGGCCGCAAACTCCGCATCGGTCATTGCCACTTGTGGACCCATGGTTTGGTTTTCTCCAAATTTAAAATCCCGGTAGCGTTCGTTAAGCTGCGGAGCACCATATCGCTCCAGCGCAAAATGCCAGCTAGCGGGTGTTAAGCCGACATCGCCCACTACCGGCCGTGCCCTACGTGTGCTGTATTGCAAATAGCGCCCATAATCTTTTTTTGAGTCAATGACAGCAACCACATCATAGGATGCACCACCGGTAAGAAATTCAGGCTTATTGTCATCTCTGTCATCAGGGTGGTGCGACAAGGTAAACTCTCTTTGATCAACAACATTGGCAGCAAATTTTTTCAGGCTGGCAAGCAAAGATTGCGTACGCGCCTTATCTCGTTCGGATGCACCATGAATAAGCAACACATCACGCCAGCCTCTAAAATTAAGAAACTGAACGAGTGCATCGAAATACATTCGATCGGACGGAATGGTATGAAACACATGCTCTAAACACAAAGACTCCCTTAGAGAGCTCTCGCTGTGGCGAACATTAAAAGCAACTATCCGAAGATCATCTGCAATGCGAGCCACCTGCTCCATCGTAGCTAATGGAAGGTCCAATATTATAGGTCCAGGCTTTGAAACACGACTAAGTTGATCTTTTAAATCCTTGTCTGAGTTTAGTACCAGCTCTTGCAATTGAGCTTCGATCCCGAGCGTTTCAAAAAGTGTGGTAGCCTCCTGCAACGCCAGCTCAACCGCACGCATTACAGGTCTGTTTTGCTTAACGGTGATACCAGCAAAACTTTTCTCTTCGCTTTGCCTGTCTTCAGATTGTTCGGTGACAACTGTAATCACCAGCGAACTCGCCAAAACAGACGACGACAGTAGCAGCGTCGATATGAAAGCAATTACTTGAAACATTACTCAATAATTTCCACAGCGTGCGGCACCAAGCCAGTGCGGCTGGTTCTTATCGGTCGTCTTGTTGACAAATCTATTATAGTGACATCGTCGGAGCGACCATTAAGCACAAAAAGCCGCTTACCATCGGGGGTAAGCCCTAGCCCCCAGGGACGATGACCCACCAATATATATTTAATAACTTCCCGTTTGACTGCATCGACTATAACCACGTTGTTAGCGGACCCCAGAGCGACAAAAGCAACATCTCCTGACAAATCAAACAGTATATCGACCGGAGTCAGTTGCTCACTGCGAAATCCTCGCGGAGCAAAAATAATTTCGTCTTTTTTTTCGAATGTTGCAACATCAAATATTTCGACTCGGCTACCCATTTCTGATGAAACCCAGAGTTCATCATTTCTAAGTGCCATACGCCTGGGGCGTAAATGAGTGATGATTCGATGTATTGGGTTATAGGTTTTACCGTCGAAGACATGAACGATCCCGGCGTTTTCCGAAGCAACGAATATCAAACTGCCATTACGGGTTACTGCAACGCCATCAGGTTCAGGACCGGTTGGCAAGGTTGCTACTACCTCTCCAGACACTGTATTGAGCACAGTGGCTTTGGCAGCACCTTCGTTAGAGATTATTAAACGATTACCGGTTTCGTCCAGAGCGAGCGACATGGCGCCTTTGATGTCTGTGAACACCCTTGCCGTGCTCTTAGTGTCGAGATCAAATTCGATTACCGCATTATCATCAGAGCAGGCAATGTACAGGATGCCGGCCGATTTTTTCCGCACCATCCCTCTTGGCCGATTGCACAGCGCTAAAACATCAAGCGTATCACCGGATTCGTCCATGAAGATAAGATCACCAGAGCGTTCGTTACTGATGACAGCGGTGGCAGCCCTAGCGTTAGTGAAAAACAGGCTCGCCGAAGCCAAAAATAGAAAACCGATGCGAACGAGTAGATTGACACCTTCTGCGATGGCAAAAATAGACCTTGGCTTTCCGTTACTCTGGTTCATTCCATCAGGTTTAGCTTTTTCGTGCAGTAAGCGTTTTTCCGCAATACGGGACACTCTACAATATTAAGGCCACTAATTAAACCGCCCTGCATTTACCCTGCTTGACTATATCAAACCCACCTATGATCAAAAGCGGTCAGTATCGTCCTTATTTCACGTGATGATATTTGGGACTTGGGGTAGGAGGCAATGTCAACTGATACTTTTTGGAACGAAAGAATCAGGCAAGTCAGTATTATTGGTTTTTGCGGATGTAAAGGAAATCAGGTGGGGTGGAAGGTCTTGTTGGTGCCGATACAAACGATTTTGTACCGATACCAACGATATGAAGCTTAATAGATAGCACGGCTGGATTTATTACGTGCTCAGTGAGGCTCTATACTTGTTAGCCCACCACTAAAATCTGAAGCACCTTCCGTCAGTAGCTCGATCACGCCGCCGTCACGATAGATAGTGATCGCATAAGCATCCTGTTGGTCCAGCGTTAAACTGGATGTTCTGACCAGATCGAAATCGTGGGGTACTCTGCATACAATGCCGTTGATTTCCAGAATGTAGTCGCCGCCTAACAGGAAAGACTGTTCACCGATTTTTGCTGGAATACTGCCCGCTTTTAGACCAGCCTTTCCTAAAATCGAATCACTAACCACACGTTGAACCAACATGCCAGGGCCCGGAAGATTCAACAATTGGGCCATGCGATCATCAAGCATGACTCCTTCGAAACCAGCAAGTACACCGGAGCTTTCCATCAATGCTTGCCTTGCTGTATTACTTGCAGTGGCAAAGCCAATTCCATCAAAGCCACCACTCTTGGTCAATATAAAGCTAACGATACCAATGACCTCTCCGTCAGTGTTAAACATTGGTCCACCTGAATTACCTTTGTTTATAGCGGTGTCTGTTTGCAGGAATTCTATGGAGGCGCCATCAGCTAACAAACCACGATTCATGCGACCCGACAGATGTCCAACACTGAGTGTTTGCGAAATTCCGAATGGAGATCCAATAATAAATACCTTACTACCAACACGAGCCAGATCCGAATCAGCCAACACGGCAACCGTTGGATTAGGGTGCGGCTTTCTCAACTGCAATAATGCAACATCACTGGCATCGAGAGAGGCAATAACATCTGCCTTGATTCGCTTCCCATCGGTAAACAGCACATCAATGATATGTGCACCATCGACAACATGTGCTGCTGTCATAATCTGATCATTCTCTATAAGCACACCTGAACCTACTCCTTGTGCTGCTTTTGGCATCCCGCGACTATTCGATATTGTTGCAGTGTAAATCGTGACTACAGAGTCAGAGTGCTTTTCGTAAAGATCCGCAAAATTTGTGTCCTCAGCGAACGCTGCAGGGGTAAGAAAAAGAACGAATACCAGTTTAAGTAAATATTTCATGGTGATGCTCCGTTAAATCTCAAGGTTTAGACTCTGCGATTTGGTTTGTTCACTCGCGTTGTCTTATAATTTTCTTTATTACAACTCAGTTCTAAAAACATTTTTTATTGTTATGGCTTTAGAACAGTACGCCCGGCTTGAGTTCATCCTGATCTTGTTTACAAATAGTTCGAAAAAGCCTCGTTGGTGCCATCAATTCCTGTGTGGTGGATGTCACTGACTTGAAGTTGTGGTGAGCGCCACGTGCATAAGCCCCTCACGTACCGGCTTGAATCTGTGCTGCCCATTCTTTCTGTCAGAACAAACCGCATAATTAAGATAAATTGGGGCTTTAATTGATGTTTTGCACAATTAAGTAACTTACACAATCGTATGATTACGATGAAGAATCAGCTTGACTTTATGATTTGATGTAGCCTCTGTACGTTAACGGTGATGTAATCGGTTGTTAATATAAACGCTTGTTCCAGTAGCCTAATGGATTTGATATCACATGGAAACCTAAACAAGCCTCTTAAAAACGACACAACGCAACTGCCCTTTATTTCAGTTGCTACACTGTAAAAACATACACTATGCTTGCCTTTCTCCTAAACTGTAAATATAATCAGTATTCGAACTAACGGAAAGTGCCATGCACAATCTCACCAAACGCCAGCAGGAAATACTGCTGATGATCCAGTCGCACATCACTTCTACGGGTTTCCCCCCCACCAGAACGGATATCTGCGATTACTTTGGCTTTCGCTCCCCCACGGCCGCAGAAGATCACCTGCGTGCGCTGGAAAAAAAGGGCGTGATTGAGCTTATATCAGGCACATCACGCGGCATTCGTATAATAGAAGATATCGAAAACGAGGGTTTGCCATTAGTCGGCCGTGTTGCTGCGGGCGAACCCATCATGTCTGAAGAACACATAGAAGAACATATCCAGGTCACCCCCGATCTCTTCTACCCACATGCCGATTATCTTTTGCGTGTACAAGGCATGAGCATGCGCGATGTTGGCATTCTCGATGGTGATTTATTAGCTGTGCATGCCACACACGATGTGCAGACCAATCAGATTGTCGTCGCACGCGTTGATGATGAAGTCACCGTCAAGCGCTTTCGCAAGCGTGGCAACATCGTCACCCTGCTACCAGAAAACGAAGAGTTCGAACCCATCAGGGTCGATCTACGCGAACAAGATTTCGCCATAGAAGGCGTCTATGTTGGTGTATTACGCTTGGAACACTAACCTCGACCGCATTGCGCAAGGAGCTACGCCTGGAGCACTAACGCGCTCGGTTGCTAATCCACTCGGTTACCAACTCACGCAATTGCCATCCCACGCCAGTTGCCATACTACGCAGTTGCCATCTGGCATATGCGTATAAAGGCGTATGAATATGAATACTGCCCTTGACGAACTACTGAAATCACAACCTGCTTTATGGCGTGGCCGTGATCAACACAACGATTACAGCTCAGTGCAGACGGGTTTTTCACAACTAAACAAGGCACTGCCATCAGGCGGCTGGGGTGTTGGTTGTGTTACTGAACTACTGATACAGCAAGAAGGCATTGGAGAACTCAGCTTATTGCTGCCAGGCTTACATCAAGTCACTGCAGAAAACCAATGGGCCGCTTTAGTTAATCCACCCTACTTGCCTTATGCACCGGCGCTGGCAAACGCTGGTATCAATCTCGAACGCCTGCTGATCATCAACACCAATAACGACACACAAACACTGTGGGCAACGGAGCAAATACTGCGCACAGGATTATTTGCTGCTGTTGTCAGCTGGGTAAATCGCACCAGCGCCCAAAAGCAACGCAGGCTCCAACTGGCTGCAGAAATTGGACAAACCTGGGTAAGCGTATATCGCCCTGCCAGCGCCGGTAACGAGCACTCACCTGCTGCATTCCGGATTGTACTCAGTGCCGAAGCAAGCCTACATGCAACAGGCACAACAGGCACAACAGGCACAACAAGCACAACAAGCACAACAAGCATAAACGCACATACAGAAAACCCAAACACTCACCACCTCTTACTCAACATCATTAAATCCCGTGGTGGCAAACAACAACGCGTTGTGATCAACCCAGCCGAGTTTGATCGTTCTCAGGGCGTTGAATGGCCAGGTACTGTTCAACAGTTAAATCAAGTCCAGTTATCCAATATCGCATCGGTGCGCTAATGTCATGCTGTGGGCTTGTTTGTATTTTCCGCAACTACCGATAGACCGTCAGACAACGGCGGGCAATACAGAAATACCCACAGCAGTCATTCATCAACATGGCTCCAGCAGAAAAATCATGGCCTGCAACACCATAGCAACAGCTATGGGTGTTAAGTCAGGCATGGCGTTAAACAGTGCTTATGCTATTACTCCGGATTTACAAGTCAGTGACTATATGGAGGATGAACAACAGGCACATTTAAATCAGCTTGCACTTTGGGCCATGCGTTATTCATCGTGGGTTACCCCGCGCATGCCATCATTCGTTCTGCTTGAAATCAACGCTAGCCTGAAATTATTTGGTGGGCTTGATGCGCTACTGAACACAATAGAAAGTAGTGCGCAAGCCATGGGGCTCACCCTACACATAGGTGTTGCTCCTACAGCCGCATCCGCAGTCGTATTTGCTTCTACCAATATCGATACAGCAGCGCGCAGTAAAAAGCAGATGGAAGTAATCCTGTGCACCATCCCGGTCGCACGCCTGCCTCTGGATGAATTTACACAACGCAGCTTGCGCCAATCGGGTATTCGTACACTGCGACAGCTTATGGATATCCCGCCTGCGGCGCTTACTCGCCGCTTTGGTCATCAATGTACCGACCTACTCTACAAACTCAATGGCACACTGCCCGATCCCTGCCCTGCGTTTATCGCACCCGATACTTTCTCACAGGCATTCGATTTACCGCTGGAAGCACCCGACACCCAATCGCTCAGCTTTCCACTCAAGCGATTGCTCAACGCCCTGGGTGGCTATTTAAAAGCTGGCGACATGGGAGTACGCATGGTGAACATCACGCTGTACCACTTTCGCCATGCACCGACTGAGGTGGCACTAAGCTTCCTTGCCGCGACTGCCGATCATCAGCATTTGTTTAAAGTCGCAAAAGAGCGCCTGGCCAATACTGAGCTGCCAGAACCAGTTACCCGCATACGCATAAAAGCATCTGAACTGGCTAATATTGAACGCGACGGCAAAGATCTGTTTCAGAAAAGCCACGCCCAGACTGCCAGTGTCCAGCAGGTATTCGACAAGCTTATGGCCCGCCTCGGAAAAGACAGCATCTACACCGCCATGCCAGATGATGACCACCGGCCCGAAAATGCCTGGCTGAGCACACTTCTTGAGACTCACCATACCGCCGATGCATGGCCGGCACGCCCACTCTGGCTGCTCCCGGAGCCCTATGCAGCAACTGAAACACTTTCAATCGTCACGCATGCCGAACGCATCGAAAACGGCTGGTGGGATGAGCATGATGTAAGGCGAGACTACTACATTGCTCATAATCAGTGCGGTAGCTATTTTTGGGTTTTCAGACAGCGCCGAAACCCACGGCAACTTTATGTGCACGGCATATTTTCTTGAAAAAAAATAGCGTAATACAAACTTAGCATAACAAATTA